>NZ_JAAKDE010000008.1 GCF_013664685.1 Capillibacterium thermochitinicola | reverse complement strand
CCCCCGGCCTCACGCTGACCGCCGTTGGCGATCTGGTTATGCATATGCCGGTTGTCAACTCCGCCTTTTTGCCTGAAGAAAAAAGCTATGATTTCCGGCCGATTTTTGCCCCCTTGCAGCCTGCTTTAAAGGCTGCGGATTTAACGGTCGGTGTCCTGGAAACAACACTGACCGCCGAGTATGACCGGTTATCCGGCTACCCCCGGTTCAACACCCCTTACCAACTGGCGGAGGCCTTGCGCTGGGCGGGTTTTGATCTGGTCTTTACCGCCCATAATCATTCATTGGACCAGGGAACCGACGGAATTGTAAGAACCCTTGACCATTTGGAAGCGGTGGGCCTTACCGCCACCGGCACCAGAAAAAACAGTCAAGATAAACCCTACCACATCGTGGAAGGCGACGGAATTAAGCTGGGTTTCCTCTCTTATACAACCATAACCAATGGTCTTTCCTTTCCCCCTGATCAACGCTGGATGCTCAACACCTTGGATTTTGCCAAAATTGGGCGGCAGATTCGCGAGTTAAAGGCCGCCGGGGTGGATGGGATCATCATGGCGCTCCATTACGGCCAGGAATATGTCCGTTATCCCACCATGGCCGAGCAAAAACTCTTTGCCCGGCTTTGTGCTTTGGGGGTGGATGTGATTCTGGGCAGTCACCCCCATGTTATCAGGCCGTTGGAAAAAGTGGTGACCACCGATCCTTTCGCCAATCACCCAAAAACTTGTTTGGTCGCCTATTCCCTGGGGAATTTTCTCTCCAACCAACGCTGGCGCTACAGTGACTGCGGATTGATGCTCACTCTTCACCTCCGTAAAAAACTGTGGCCGCCCGGGCTGGAGATTGAAGTGTTGGCCTGCTCGCCCCTCCTGGTCAATCGGGACCAGCGGGGTTACCGGCTTTTGGCGGTCCAGCCGCCGGAACGGACGGAAGCGGTAACCGTTTCCGCCTCCCTCGCGCCTATTCAAGCGAAGTTTCGGGAAGTCTGGGCTGATACGGAAGAGACCCTCACCGGCTGGCCGGGCGGGGTTAAGCAAATGCAATACCCCTTTTTTTAGATGTTTTAACCGCGCTGGTCAGTTGCTTCACCGCCGGGAACCGATCAATCGGTTTATCATTGTTCAGTCTGTCGTGCATAACAAAAGAACCGCCCGAAAAAGGGCGGTTCTTCACTATGCAGGCAACGACCCAGTCTAGTTTTGTTTTAATTGCGCAATGATCGCATCGGCCATCTCACTGGTGCCAACCGCGGTCGGATCGTTGCGGTCTTCTTTCAGATCGTAAGTAACATACTTCCCTTCGCGGATCACCGCAGCCACTGCCCGCTCCAAACGGTCGGCCGCGTCTTTCTCCCCCAGATGACGGAGCATCAAAACACCGGACAGGATCATGGCACACGGGTTCACCTTGTTCTGTCCTTTATATTTGGGTGCGGAGCCATGGGTCGGCTCAAAAAGCGCCGCTTCCGTGCCGATGTTCGCCCCCGGGGCCACTCCCAAACCGCCGACCAGCCCGGCGCAAAGGTCCGAAACAATATCCCCGTAAAGATTGGGCATGACCAAGACGTCAAAATTCTCCGGCCGTTGCACCAGTTGCATACAGAGGGCATCCACCAGGACCTCATTGTATTCGATAATCCCTTCGTACTCGGCGGCAATCTCCCGTCCGACCCGGTAAAAAAGGCCGTCGGTAAACTTCATAATATTGGCCTTTGCCACCGCCGTTACTTTACGGCGACCATGGCGCCGCGCGTACTCAAAGGCATAACGAATAATCCGTTCGCTCCCCGTTCTGGAGATCGGTTTGATCGAAATCGCCGCGGCGGGGTCGATCTTGCCTTGAGGCGCCATCTCGATGATCTTCTTGGCTTCCGGGGTCTCGGCATCATACTCCACGCCCGCATAAAGGTCTTCCGTATTCTCCCGGATCACGACCAGGTCCACATCGCTGTAGCGCGAACGAACCCCGGGGTAGGTTTTACACGGCCGCACGCAGGCATACAGGTTTAAAGCCTGCCGTAAGGCCACGTTCACACTGCGGAAACCGGTCCCGATCGGCGTAGTAATCGGCCCCTTTAAAGCCGCCTTGTTCCGGCGGATCGAAGCCAACACTTCATCCGGCAGCGGCGTCCCCTTTTCGGCCAACACATCAACACCGGCATGTTGCACATCCCAGTCGATGGCAACGCCCGTCGCTTCAATCACCCTTTTCGTCGCGGCCGTGATTTCCGGTCCGGTCCCGTCACCCGGGATTAGCGTAATCCGATAAGCCAACCACATCGCTCCTTCCGCAAATTTTTAATGTTTTATGTTTCAACTTACGGACCAACCATCATTCCATTTTTGCCGGTCTAGTAACCGCTGATATTTTCTTTGTTCCATTCACCCCGGTCCTCTTTTACCCAATCTTGAACCGAATAACGGCAGACCCCCCCCATCGGGTGCGTCCGTGACCACCCACTCAATTCCGGCATTGATAATCATGCGCGTACACATTTTACAAGGGCGCACGCCGGTGATCCGCTCCCCGGTCTTGGGTGACAGGCAAGCCAAATAAAGGGTCGCCCCCAACATATCCGTCCGGGCGGCGTGGATAATGGCATTCATCTCCGCATGGACCGAACGGCACAGTTCATATCGTTCGCCGGAGGGAATCCCGGCTTTCTCCCGCGGGCAATCATTCAGATCAATACAGTTAATGCTGCCGCGGGGGGCACCAACATACCCGGTGCTGATAATCTGGTCCGCCTTGACGATAATTGCCCCGAAGTGCCGGCGCAGGCAAGTTGAACGTTTGGCGACCGCGGCCGCAATATCCAGATAATAATGGTCTTTATCCTGCCTCATCATCGGAAAAACACCCTTTCCCTCGTTTACTGGGGCACGTCCACTTTCGCGGCCTCCGGCAACCGGACCTCCACTTTGGCGACGCCTGGTTGATCATTAAGACTGACCACCAATAACAGCTCTTCCCGGGGAGTTGCGGCCAATTCGCCCGTAAGCGGCAATGTTTTAACCTCGCCCGGCTGGAAAGACGGAAGCGGGAACCGCTGCCAGGAGGTGCGGAAAGCAACACCGTTTCCCGACTGCCGCACGGCAAACAACAATTCGCCGCTGCCCGCCGGTATAGCCTCGCTTGAACGGTTTGCCACCATGATTGTTACCCGGTAAGTTAGACGGTTTGGCGTATTGAAAGCAACCGGTTCAAAGTTAAGCGTAGTAATGATCAGGCCGGGTCTTCCCTGGTCCAAAATATTCTGTAATTCCCTGTTTTCGTTCTGTAATTGCCGATAACTTTCCTCGAGCGCCATTGCCTTTTCCTGCCAGGCATTCCGTTCCGCCAACAAATATTTGTTTTCGCGGAAAAAACTATTGATCGTCAGAAAAAAGAGGATTACGGCCAACAAAGGCCCGGAAATCTTTAACCAGCGGTATTTTTTAGACATCATTGCCCCTCCTTTGTGCGGACCAGTCCGTCTCCGCGATAACCTGAATTCCATGTTTCTTTAATAAAGCAGCCGTTACTCCTACTCCAGCAACCAAGCGGTGGCGAAAGGTGCCATCATAGATCTTGTTGCAACCGCAAGAAGGGCTGTGGTCTTTTAAAACGGCTATTTTAACACCGTTTTGCTGCGCCAATTCCAGTGTTTTGCGGGCTCCTTCCCGGAAAGCCAACGTCATGTCACGGTTATCTTCGGTAAAGACACCCGCCTGTCCTTCCCAAACCAGCTCGCCGTCGCCCCCTTTCAGTTCGCAAGGAGGACGCGGTACAGGCAATCCCCCCAGTACCTCGGGGCAAGCCGGAACAACCGGAAAACCCTTAAGCGCTTCGACCAAGGAGGGCAAAATATAGCCTTTGCCGTTGTAACGACATTTCTCCCCCAAAAGACAGGCGCTGACTAAAACGGTAGGCGCCGGTGTTGTAATTCCTTTCCTCAGTTTCTTCCCCTGCCTCCATTCAATGATTAAATTGAAAACCACCATAACAACATGGTCTATAAAACCGGCCAGTTTGAGCCGAAATCAACAGTAAAGGGAAAAGGCGGAAATACGATTCATCAGTCCGGACCGACCGTAATATTAATATAATTAGGGAGGTGCCTGCCTTGAAGCAACCACTGGTCAGTCCCCTGGCCAAGAAAGCGTTTATCCAATGGTTCCTCACCAATTGTGAATTTCGGGGCGAAGCTCCCCGGCGCATCCTTTTGGCATTGCTCAAAGAGGAAAGCACCTTAAAACGGATTAAAATCGTCCGCCACGGATCGATTCTCCGCCCGCTCCTGGTGGTCTCAAGTCTTGGGACGGGAATGCCCCCAGCGGTGCTCCTCACTTACAACTTGGTCCTCACGGATCCGGATGATGTCCTCGAATACTTGTCAAGCACGGGCAACGACTGTTTTTATCTAACTTTTTATTTCCCGGAACGGGACCGCTGCCTGTCCTTCCGCGATGTCCTCGAAGAACTTCCGCTCCCGGTCGAACCGGAAAAAGTGGATAGTCTCCAAATGGACCTGGAACTCAAACTCGTCTTAATCGAAGCCGAAAACGAAGAGCAAAGAACCAAACTGCTGGCGCAGATCGACGAAGCCCTCGCAAAGAAAGAAAAAAAGACCTTTCTCCGGCTCGCCCGTTTATTAAAAAGCCTTTAGAGAAAACGCCCCAAAAACGGGATCTTTAATTCAATGGCATTGTGCGGGCAGAACTCCTGACAACAATAACAGCGTAGACAATGACGGTCGTCAATCATAACTTTGTCCCGGCCGAAGGTGATCAGGCGGGCCGGACAAGCCTCGAGACAAACCCCACATTTTCGGCAATTATCCTTAATCACGGGGTAAGGCGAAACGTACCGACGGAAAAAGCTGTTCACCACCGCGGGAACCCGAAAGCCAATGCGCGTTGCGGCCGGAGGCACCTTAAAATCAGAGATGATAAACGCCTCCAACGCTTCCCCCAGGACCTCCACCTCGGTTTCCTTGAGACCGGGGAGACCTCTCTTCGCGGCCAGCGCCAAGAGGGGAACAGCAGCGGGTTCAAGTCCAACCAGCCGGGCGATGGTGGCATCGACGGCAAAAGGATCGGTTCCCGCGATAATTAAACCCATAAAACGCAAGCTCCCGTTGCGCGGCCCTCCTCCTTCCATCGCCATGATCCCGTCCACGATGTTCAGAACCGGTTTAATGGTCAAGGCCAGATCAATCAGCATCTCATGGAAAACTTCCGCGTGCTGCAGGCGAAAATGCATCTCGCCCTTGCGCAGGCCGGCTACGCAACCAAAGAGGTTTTTCACCGCTCCCGTTAAGCGGGTCAGCCCGTGGGTTTTCACCCGCGGCAAGTTAATGACCGCATCGACTTGGGTGACCTCTTCGACCAAAGGAAAGGATCTTAAAATCCGCCCATGGGGTGCCTTCACCTCGATTTCGCGGTCAAAGACCCCGAGCGGTACCCCCAGTTCCTGACAGACTTGAGTGATCCCGGTCTTTTGCGCCACCCGCGCCAAACTCCCCAACCCGGGGCTGTCGCCCACCAACGGCTTCGCCCCGATGGCCAAAAGCTCCTTGAGGACCGCCCGGACAACTTCCGGGTGGGTAACAACCCCCCGTTCCGGTGGTTCCGCGGCCAACAGGTTTGGTTTGACCAGCACCCTTTGGCCGGGACGGACATAGCGTGCGATGCCACCCAATTCAGATAGGCTTTTGCGGACCGCACTTTCCACCGCACTCCGCTCGTAATTATCACAACGGGCAAGGGCAACTTTGGTCATTAGTATTCTCCCTTTCGGCTTTACGTTCGGCATAGAAAAAGTTCCCTGGATGAATTTCTCCAGAGAACAGAAGGACTCCTTTGGCAAAACTCCTTTTTTACTTGGTCTTAAATTTATCCCCTCGCCCCTTGCGCCTGCAGAAATTCTTCCCCAACCTTAAAGATATCGCCAGCCCCCATGGTCAGCACCAAATCACCCGGCTTCGTCTCCTTTAAAAGGTGGTCTTTAATCGCCGCCATGTCACCGAGGTACCGGACATCGGGATGGTATTTCCGGGTTTCGTCCGCCAACTGCCGACTGGAGACCTCCCCCCGGTCAACTTCACGGGCGGCGTAGATATCAGCCAAAACAAGAACATCGGCGTCACCAAAGGCCTGGGCAAACTGGGAAAAAAGGTATTTTGTGCGGCTGTAAAGGTGAGGTTGGAAGACACACCATACCCGGCCCGGATATTGATTTTTGGCGGTCGCCAGGGTCTGACGGATCGCGACCGGATGATGGGCATAATCATCAACCACCACCACACCGCCGGCTTCGCCTTTTAATTCAAAACGGCGGCGCACCCCGGTAAACGTTTGGAGATGTTTAAGGCTATCGGCCAGCGGCACTCCGGCCTCCAGCGCAACGATCAACGCCGCCAGGGCGTTCCGGATGTTATGCTCGCCGGGAACTTGCAAAACTAAATCACCACAATAGTTTCCTTTGTGATAAAGTTTACCTTTGGTCCCCATCGGCGGGACCGTTTCAATCTCAGTGCAGTACCAATCGGCTTCCGGTGTTAGCCCGAACGTTAAAACCTGAGCCTTGGCCGCTTTCAGTAACTCCTCGCGATTAGGATCGTCCTGCCAGAGAACGATCTTTCCCTCCGGAGGGACAAGCGCAATGAATTCTTTAAAAGTATCCACTACCGTACCGGCCGTGGGAAAACAGTCGGGATGATCCCAATCGACATTGGTGACAACGGCAATCTTGGGTGAAAGATAAAGAAAGGAACGGCGAAATTCACAGGCTTCCACCACAAAGTAAGGGCTTTTCCCGGTCCGGTGGTTCCCCGGCAACTCCTTCATCTCCCCGCCAACTTCCACCGTGGGGTCTTTTCCCCCTTTAATGAGAAGCAAGGAGATCATCGCGGTTGTCGTTGTTTTTCCGTGGGTTCCGGCAACGGCAATCCCCTTCCCTTTTTCTTTCATCAAAAGACCGAGAAGCTCAGCCCCCTCATAGAGGGGAAGTCCTTTGGCTCTGGCCGCCAATAACTCCGGATTTTCCTCGCCGACCGCATTGGTATAAATCACCGCATCAATATCATCAGTGATTTGTTCAGCCTGATGCCCGTAATTGATCTTAATCCCTTTGGTTTCCAACTCTCTGGTACTACGGCTGGACATCCGGTCCGAACCGGTTACTTTATAACCGCTTTCCAGCATGATCTTGGCCAAGGCGCTAAGGCGCGCGCCGCCAATGCCAATAAAATACAGATGGTCTCCTGGTTTCAACCTGATCCGTCCCTTCTCGGCCAATCCTCTTTTTTTCCACATTTCCTATTCTATGACGATTGACTAAATAAAACAATAGTTCTTTTCGCAAAAAACCCGAATCTTTCATTTTTAAACCCGGTTTAAACAGAGACTTACCAATCCTTTCCGCTTGATTTATTAGTTATTTTATCCATTTTTGTTAAGTTTAATCATTGGACGGTCCTTCGGCATAACTCCGGTTAGAACCGGACTTATGGGGCAAAAAAAAGAAAACCCGGTTTCCCGGGTTTCAGTGATTCTAATAGTCTTCATTGGAAGAATATAATTGGTGTTCACCAACGGTGGCGACCTGCCCTTCACAGACTGGGCAAGTAACCACTTCGTCCTCATCATCATATCCTAAAAGAATCATTGTTCCGCATAAAGGACATTTAACACTTTCTTCCGCATTATCCGCCCTTTCGGAAAGGCTAAGCGGTGGACGGCCGTCTCTACCCATCTTGTTGTTCCCTCCTCGCTTATATTGTCCTTAAATGCCTGCTTGAGTATGCATCTTTTTTTTTACACGTGTTTTCTAACGGCAAACGGAAAAACTATTCTTGGGAGGTGAAGCTGTGGCGCGTCGTAGTATCGTATCTGATGCGGTCAAATACGAAATTGCCAAAGAACTTGGTTTTGCTGACCGTATTCAGATCAACGGCGACCGTTACGACTACAGCAATCTCACTACCCGGGAAGCTGGCCTGATCGTGCGCGGCCTAATCGAAAAAGCCGAGCAATTGTTGGCCAGCCAAAAATAGGATTAGGGGGGTGCCCGCCACCCCCTAATCCAAAAAATAAAAATTACACCGTTCATGTCTGAAAACGCAGTTTTTCGAGGCCGTACATTGTTTACCATAAATTCCATTCCTGCCTTGAGCAGGGATTTTTATTTATAACGAGAAAATTAAAGGGCAGATGGGGAAAAGGTACTTTCGGCCAAACTTGTAAAATTTGCAGAAAGAAACGGAGGAATCTTCTTTGCGACGCCAGACCAAAAATAACTTGCCCCTTGGCTGCTTTCTCTTTTTCGTATGCCTCACTTTGATCGGCGTTTTGTGGGCAATCCCCGCCCAGGGTGCCACGGACAATATCACGAAACGCCTCTCCAACTTGGAAAGCCGCTGGGGCCATCTCCAACTTGGAGGCGAATTCAGCTTACTCGCCGATTATAAACAACGGTTCTTCGAAGAATACCGCACTCCGGATTTAAAAAACTACCTCAACCTCTATCTGGATGCGCAGATCGACCGGAATTTCTATTTTTATCTTATGCTTTCCTACTACGATAATTATGGTTATATCAACCATCTTTATCTCAGCGAAGCAGCGGTTCGTTACCGCTCACCCCAACTGTTAGTTGATTTGGGGAAATTCTATTTTACCCTTGATCCGCTTGGCTTGATCGCCGACCATTCGACGTCTCCCCTTCAAGGTTTCGCCGTGCAGACCGGGAACACCGACCTTTATCTCGGTGGCTTTTATTCCCGGCTCTTCCTGAACCCGGCCAGTATTGATGAAGAAAAGATCGGGGTGACCAGTGACGATCAGTTAGGGTTACGGATTGCTGTCCCCAAACCCGGCTATATGCTGGGCATGACCTTGGTAACTACGCCGGAGGGCGACCTTAGTGAAACCGCCATTGGACTTGACTTTATTACCAATGTGGCCGACGGGGCCCTTCAAACCGAAGTGGCCTGGTATAAACCGGGAACAGACAGCTTCCAAAGCTACAAGCATGATGGTGCTTACGGCGGCTTGGTCACCTGGAGCAAAAACATTGCGGCCACAACTTATACCCTGAACGCCTGGTATTTCGAGAAAGGGTTTGCCCCAATCTCTTCGGTCCTAAACGACAGTTTCCTTGAAAAAGGCGAAATCTATGCCAACAACTCTTACGGGATTGGCGGCGGCCTCCAGCACAAAATGGCCAACAACTGGGATGCCACGGTAAAAGCCGGTGTCCTGCTCTCCCCGGACCAGACCTTCTCCGGACCCCAGTTGACTTTCTCCGGACGGCTTCGGAAAGCCTTTTCCATCGCCACCAATCTTGAATTCGGCTTTGATTCCGGTTTTGAGGCGGACGTCAATAAAATTGACCTCCACCGGTACAACCGGTTGTTTGTCGGGTTTAATACCATATTTTAGTTGTCGAACGAAAGGGAGGAGACCGCTTTGTTTAAGGCTAAACCTTTCACCATTCTGATCCTCGTAATCCTGTTTCTGGTCGCCACCGGGACGGTTGCCGTCGCCAACAAGCCCCTCGCCGGGGTCAAGGTTGTTGTCGATGCCGGCCACGGTGGTTGGGACCCGGGTGCCGTCGGGGTGAACGGGTTAACCGAAAAACAGGTCAACTTGCAGGTGGCCAAAGCGCTTCGCAATTGTCTGATCGAGTACGGAGGAGCCGACGTCATCATGACCAGGACCGACGACTCCTATGTCTCGTTGGCGGCCCGGGTGCAGAAAGCCAATGCCAGTTGGGCGGATCGTTTCATCTCCATTCACCATAATGGATCGGTCAACCCCGCGCATAACGGCACCTCGGTCTATTCGGCCAAGACTGGCAGTGCGGCCAGCCATGATTTGCGGAATAAAGTGCAAAAACGTCTACTCCAAATGACCGGTCTCCGGGATCTGGGAGCCAACACCGCCAATTTTTATGTCTTACGAAACACAAGGATGCCGGCGATCCTCACCGAAGCCTCTTTCATTACCAATCCCAAAGAGGAAGAAAAACTACGGGATCCCGGCTACCTCTGGCGGGAAGCCTACTATATTTACCAGGGCCTGGTCGACCACATGGGGAAACAATGAGCAGACGGAGACCGCTAACCGCGGTCTTTTTTTTACGTCACTGACCCCCTCCGCCACAACAGGAAAAAAGGATTTTTCCAATTTCTGTATAATATTTATGTTAAGTTATTACTTTTATTGGTGGTGATTACATATCATGTCTTGTTTGAGGCGTGTGGGGGTTATGGTCCTGCTCACTCTGGGCCTTTTCTGCCACAGCGGCTGTCTGTCCAAACCTTATCTGCCCGGCCAGGATCTGGGCACTCTCTCCCTCCGGCTGCAACGGGCGGAGACCTCCCCCGACCAAAAACAATTTTCCGTAATGGCCCATTATCAACCGATCAAAAAAGTTACAGTCATCATCAGCAGTAAAAAAACGGTCATTACAAAGACGGTCGATCCGTATGTCGAAGGTGATGTGATTACCATTGGTTCCATCTACCCGGGCTCCTGGCAGATTGAAGTGAAATGCTATGACGCGGATGACCAATGGTCCCTCTACGGGGTGACAACCAAGACGATTCAGCCGGGGGAAAACGCGGAACTTTTGATCATCATCCGGCTGGCCCCGGGAGAATTATCCATAACGATGGATGTCGCTCCGCTCTTGGCGGCCGGGTATGACGCCTCCCGTGGACGGCTGTACGTTTATGAAGATCCGGCAACCGACCGCGCCACCATCTTTGATTTGATTTTAGAAGGAAAAGTGCTGAAAAACCGGGAGCCAATCCTGTTGCCGCCGGGAACCTATAACGCCCAAATCTACATCCCGAACAAATCTAATTCTTTTTATGAAAGCGATTATATACTGTTTGACATTATAACGGGACAAATAGAAAGCTATGCTCTAACCGCCGATGCCAGTTTAGTCGTGGCCGGATTGGTTGATCTCCCGCCCGCGACGCCGGAAAACTTCGAAGTACGCATGGCAAACGGTCAGCCTCTGCTCGGCTGGGATCCGGTTCTCGACGCCGATCTGGCCGGTTATAATGTTTACCGGACCAACCGGGACGGCCGGTTTGTTCTTCTTGCCCAAGTCGGCAACGACACCTGTGTATACCATGATCGCGAGGTAAAAATCGCCGATTATGCGCAGAGCCGCCTTGGTTACGCCGTAAGCAGTTATGACCAAGGGGGAAACAACAGTCTTTGGACTCCCACTCTTTACTGGCCTTTTGACGAGGAATAACGGCCGTATTGTTTAAATGAAAAATACAGCAAAGATCAACGCGTAACCGGTAAATTGAAAAGGGGCCGCGCTTGACGGCGGCCCCTTTTTGTGCGGGTAGTTGATGCCTTATCCATGCATGGTTTCCGGAGTGCGTAATGATTTCATCCTTATTTTCCAGCCTCTTTCTTCGCCGCCAAATACCGGTCGATGGCCCGGGCCGCCTTCTTCCCGGCCCCCATGGCCGCAATCACAGTCGCCGCACCGGTAACGATATCTCCACCGGCAAAGACCCCCGGAATACTGGTCATCATGGTCTCCGGATCCACTTCGATATAACCTCGTTTGTTCAATGCTAAACCGGTGGTCGCTTGCAGGAGAATGGGGTTAGGTCCTTGACCGACGGCTACGATCACCGTGTCCACCGGCAGTTCCTCTTCCGAACCGGGAATTGGCACCGGTCTTCGGCGTCCGGAGGCGTCCGGTTCCCCAAGGGCCATTTTTTGACAGATCATGGTCGTCAGATTGCCGCGCTCATCCCCTTCCAGGCGAACCGGGTTGGTAAGCAGTCGGAAGACAACCCCTTCCTCTTCGGCGTTTTCAATCTCTTCCCGGCGGGCGGGCATCTCGGCGCGGGAACGCCGGTAAACAATGCTCACGGTCTCCGCCCCGAGCCGTAAGGCCGTACGTGCCGCGTCCATCGCCACGTTCCCGGCCCCAACCACCGCAACCCGTTTCCCGATGCGGACCGGGGTGTCGTATTCCGGAAAAAGATAGGCTTTCATCAAGTTAACCCGGGTGAGGAATTCATTGGCCGAATAGACGCCGTTCAAGTTTTCGCCGGGAATATCCAGGAAATACGGAAGCCCGGCCCCCGTCCCAATGAACACGGCTTCATAACCGGTGGCAAACAATTCTTCGATGGTAATGGTCTTGCCGACCAAAACGTTGGTTTTAATCTCGACACCCAGTTTCTTCAGATTCCCCACTTCATAGTCAACAATGGCCTTCGGTAACCTGAACTCGGGAATGCCGTAACGCAAGACCCCGCCGGGGGCATGGAGTGATTCAAAAAGGGTGGCTCTATAGCCCATCAAGGCTAAATCGGCCGCCGCCGTCAGTCCCGCCGGACCGGAACCGACCACCGCCACTTTTCCTTTCACGGCGCATTCCGGCTCACAGCTCGGTTCCACGGCCTGGTTGGCCCGGCCCCAATCGGCACAGTACCGCTCTAAAGCACCGATTGCTACCGGCTCGCCCTTCCGCCCCAAAACACACTGCTTTTCACACTGGTTTTCCTGGGGACAGACCCGACCGCAAATGGCGGGCAGACTGTTCTTCTCTTTGATCTTGGCCAGCGCTTGATCCGGCTTGCCGGCAACCAGTAACGTAATAAACTGCGGAATATCAATCTCCACCGGACAGCCTTGCACACAAAGGGGTTTTTTACAATTCAAACACCGCTTTGCTTCGGCCAGCGCCTGCTCGGCGGTGAAACCAAGAGCGACTTCATCAAAGTTGGTCCTTCGGACTGCCGGGTCTTGTTTCGGCATTTGTTGTCTCATTCTTGTCCTGCCTCCTCTAGTTTGCAACGGTGAAATGCTTCTTTCTCCTGTTCCTGGTAGTAGCGTTGGCGCATGAGCAGTTCCTGAAA
Organism: Capillibacterium thermochitinicola; assembly: GCF_013664685.1. NCBI lineage: Bacteria > Bacillati > Bacillota > Capillibacterium > Capillibacterium thermochitinicola. Next base: position 104,693 of record NZ_JAAKDE010000008.1, on the reverse strand, counting down.
ATCCACGGCAGCACCGTCAAAAGTCGGCCCGTCCACGCAGCAGAATTTGGTTTCACCGCCCACCGTAACCCGGCAACCACCGCACATGCCGGTGCCATCAACCATCAACGCATTCAAACTCACAACCACCGGAACATTGAACTCCCGGGCCACCTTTACCGCAGAGGCCATCATCGGCACCGGCCCCACCGCCACCACTTCATCCACCTTTTCGCGGGCCAGTACCTGACGGAGGGGTTCGGTGATGAAACCATGGTGGCCAAAACTGCCGTCATCGGTACTGAAGTGGATCTCCGCGCTGATCGCGGCCATCTCTTCGGTCATGATCAACAGTTCTTTCCGCTGGGCGCCAATCAGACTGATAATTCTGTTCCCCGCTTCATACAGAGCTTTGGCTTTCGGGTAAAGGGGCGCAACCCCCAAGCCGCCGGCGACGCAGACAACGGTGCCCAGTTTTTTAATGGGGTAGGCTTTCCCTAAAGGCCCCAAAAGGTCTAAGAAGGAGTCACCCACTTCCATCCGGTTGATCTCATAAGTGCTCTTCCCGATCCCCTGGCAAACCAAGGTGATCGTCCCCTTTTCCCGGTTGTAATCGGCAATGGTTAACGGGATCCGTTCGCCGTTTTCTTTATACCGTAAAATAATAAAATGTCCCGGTTGGGCTTTTTTGGCGATCTGAGGAGCTTCCACGATAAATCTCACGATCTCTGGTGCAAGTTGTTTTTTGTCGATTATTTTCACTTCGTTCTCCTCCAAATTGGTTATTGTTAATTAAGAAACAAAATTGGTCATCGATTATTGTAACATTTATTGTTTGTTTTGAAAACCGTTTACCATCCTTCTCCGCAAAAAGAACCAGTAATGACGCTGTAGAACAATTGGCGGCTTTTCACCGGGGTAAATGCCCATTCCCATTATAACATGCCGGTTTTGAAATGCAATGGAAACCGTTGTCGGTCATCAAACTATGGTCAAGTCATTTGTCAAGTCTTTGTTCTTTGTATCGAATTTTATCGAAACCAGCCAAGCGAGGGATAAAAACGAAAAAAGCGGGAAAACCCCGCTTTTTTTCGCTTTATGCCCAACCGCGCACTTTGATGGCCTCGGCCAACCGGGCAATGGAATACATGTAGGCAGCCATCCGCATCCCAACCCCATACTCCTGGCTCATCTGGTAGATCCGGTCAAAGGCTTCCACCATCTTCTGTTCCAACCGGGTGTTAATCTCCTCGGCGGTCCAGTAGTAGTTCATAATATTCTGCACCCATTCAAAATAGGAGACGGTAACGCCACCCGCGTTCGTTAAAATATCCGGCGTTAAAAAGATCCCCTTCTTGTCCAGGATTTCGTCAGCTTCCGGGGTGGTTGGCCCGTTAGCGGCTTCGGCCACAATCTTTGCTTTAATTCGGTCGGCGTTTTCATGGGTAATCTGATTCTCCAACGCCGCCGGAACCAGAATATCGCAGTCCAAGGCGAATAACGTTTCGTTATCGATGGGCTCGCAACCGGGGAAGGTGGTAATGGTCCCATGTTGTGCCCGGTAGGCCAAAAGGGCCTCCGGATCAATCCCGTCCTTATTGTAGATCCCGCCGTCAATCTCCATAATAGCGATGATCTTTACCCCTTCCTTGGCCAAAAACCGGGCGGTCGCACTACCCACATTACCAAACCCTTGAATGGCCGCGGTTGCCGTCTTCAGATCAATCCCCAACCGTTTGGCCGTTTCCCGAATGATGATCACACACCCCCGGCCGGTTGCTTCGCCCCGGCCAAGGGAACCGCCGACGATAATCGGTTTCCCGGTAACTACGCCCGGATAAGTGATCCCGCCTTTATATTTACTGAACTCATCCATCATCCAGGCCATGATCTGCGGATTGGTATTGACATCAGGAGCCGGAATATCCTGATCCGGACCGACCAGTGCGGAGATCGCACCGATATAGGCCCGGCTAAGCCGCTCCAGTTCACCTTGGGACAGCGTCTGCGGGTCAACGACGACCCCACCTTTGCCGCCACCGTAGGGCAGACCCAAAACACCACATTTGAAAGTCATCCACATGGAAAGCGCCTTCACTTCTTCCATCGTCACTTGCGGATGAAAACGGATTCCGCCCTTGGCCGGACCAAGCGCGTTATTATGTTGGGCCCGGAAACCTTTGAAAACACGAACCGAACCATCATCCATCCGGACCGGAAAATTTACTTCCAAAACCCGGGCCGGTTCTCTCAGGATGGCATGGATATTCGGATCCAGTTTCAATTTTTCGGCTGCCAGATCAAGTTGCCGTTGCGCCACAGCCAGCGGACTAATCTGCTGCTGCATAAAAAATCCCCCTCATTCAATATTTATTTTACATTTCACAATGATATCTTTTCCCCAATCATTAAGTCAATAACATTATCATTCATCACAAAAAGTATATAGTATACAAACTCGCCGTTCGGTTCTCGTTGCCCGTGGGTAGGTCGCGCATGCGCAGGAATGCCTTAGCCCGTGTTTACCAGGACGGTGCAGAAGTCTCCGTAGGCTTGAAGATCTTGACACGGTTCAGCTAATTTGAGATTCAAGGCTAAAGTATAGATTCAAGCCCAATGTGCTAATAATAAAAAAATAAGGAGGTCAAAATGCTGATCATTTTTGTGCGCACCCTCTTCCTCTACCTTTTGGTCGTTGTCGTCACCCGTTTAATGGGAAAACGACAAATCGGCGAGTTACAACCCTATGAATTTGTAATAACCATCATGATCGCAGATTTAGTCGCCGTACCCATGCAAGACCGGGGTTTATCCTTGTTTAGCGGCGTGATCCCCGTCCTCACCCTCCTTCTGGTCCAGGTCGTCTTCTCCTACTGGTCGCTGAAAAGTCTAACCTTTCGCCGGATTCTCTGCGGCAAACCGAGCCCCATCATCGAAAAGGGGAAGATCAACTGGGCCGAAATGCAGAGTAACCTGTATCATGTCAATGACCTTTTGGAACAACTGCGTTCCCAGGGCTATTTTAACCTTGACGAGATCGAGGATGCACTGCTGGAAACAAACGGGAGTTTGACGGTTTTCCCCAAGGCGGAAAAACGCCCGGTGACCCTGGCCGATCTCAAATTGCCGGCCACACCGGAAAGAAGGCCGCTCGCGTTAATCCTCGACGGCAAGATCGAAACCGCCAATCTGGTACGGGCCGGACTTAACCACCAGTGGCTCCAGAAGGAACTAAAAAAACAAGGCGTCACCGATCCGCGCACCGTCTTAATCGCGATGCTCGACACCCGCGGCCGCTTTTACTGCCAGACGAAACCGCAAACGAAAAAGGAGAAGCAGAGGCAAAAATGAAGGTTTTCACCGGTGTGATCATCTTTTTTCTCTTTTTTTTGGCCTTTGGTTGGTATACGGAAATCATCATTGCCAAACAGGCGGAAGTGATCCTCACGGAACTCGAGCGACTGGCCACCTATGTTAAAAACGCCGATCAAGAAACAATCGCCACCCAACTACAGGTCATCAATCAACTCTGGGTCAAAGCGCGTAACTTCTGGGTTCTCCTCATCGATCACCATGATATGGACGATTTTGAGGTGGCGCTGGCGCGGACAAAAGCCTTCCTGGACAACAACGCGCCGGTCCTGGCTTTAAGCGGCATCGCCGAATTAAAACAGATCATCTACCGTATTCCCGACCAACTCCGTCTAAATTTAGAAAACCTTTTTTAAGCTTTTGGCTCCTCCTCGTGGCCCAACAGCGCCGTAGCAAACTCTGCGGCGTCAAAGCGGCGTAAATCTTCGGCTTTCTCACCGATGCCCAACCAAACAATGGGCAGTCCCAATTCGACCACAATCGCCAGCACAATTCCGCCTTTAGCCGTACCGTCCAGCTTGGTCAGGATAATTCCATCTATGCCGATCGCCTCATGAAAGACACGCGCCTGCTCCAAGGCATTTTGCCCCGTAGTCGCATCCAGGACCAAAAATTTAACCAATTGCCTGGGGCCCAGATTCTGGGTGACTACCCGGTGAACCTTTTGTAATTCGGACATTAGATTAACCTTGGTGTGTAATCGCCCGGCCGTATCAAAGATGACCACATCGGTCTTGCGGGCGTTGGCCGCCGAAATTCCATCAAAAGCAACCGCCCCCGGATCAGCCCCCGCTTGGTGACTGACCAAATCGGCCCCGGTCCGCTTTGCCCAGATCGCCAATTGATCGATGGCGGCCGCCCGGAAGGTATCCCCCGCCACCAGTAGGCAGGATTTGCCCTTCTCTTTGTAGTGGGCGGTCAACTTCGCAATGGAAGTGGTCTTGCCGACCCCGTTCACGCCAGCCACCAGAATCGCCAAAGGCGAATCACTATCGAGCACCGCCGGCGGTGGTACCGACAGCAGTTCGGTGATGATCGTATGGAGGTAACCGAGGACGGCTTCGGTATCGTCGACCCGTTCGGCTTTCACCTTCGCTTTCAGTTTCTCCATCAGGAGCATGGTGGTCTTCATCCCCACATCGGAGGTGATCAGGATCTCTTCCAACTCTTCATAAAACTCGGGACTGATCCTTTTATGGAACTGAACCGCCTCTTCCAATGGGCCTAAAAGTTTCTGGCGGGTTTTATTTAAACTTGCTTTTAAACGAGCAACTAAACTGTCGGCCATTCTTCCCCTCCTTAACTGGCATCTTCCTTTAATTCGAGCGAGATTAGTTTGCTGATTCCTTTCTCTTCCATCGTTACGCCGTAAAGGACATCGGCCACTTCCATCGTTCCCCGTCGGTGGGTGATGACGATAAATTGCAGTTCTTTACTGAAGATCCGCAAGAGCTCGGTGAAACGTTGCACATTGGCCCCGTCCAAAGTGGCATCAATCTCATCCAAAATACAAAACGGAGAGGGTTTCACCCGGAGAATCGCAAACAGCAGGGCAATCGCCGTCATCGCCCGTTCCCCACCGGAAAGCAGGGATAAATTCTGCAGGCGCTTCCCGGGCGGCTGCGCCAAAATCTCAATCCCCGATTCCAGAGGTTGATCCGGATCGGTCAACTGTAAATCGGCTTTTCCCCCTGAGAATAAGCGCTCAAAGAGCTCGATAAACTCCCTCCGGATCTGAGCAAAGGTGGCGGTAAACTGCTTCTTGATTGTCTTTTCGATCTCGTCAATCACTTTGTGCAACGATTCCCGGGCCGTGGTCAGGTCGGTCAACTGCTGGGAGAGGAAATCAACCCGCTGCTTTAAATTTTGATAATCCTCAATCGCCTGCAGATTAACGGGCTCGAGCGCTTTCATCTGCGTCTTCAGCCTTAAAATCTCCTGGCGCGGGTGGGCGGGAAGCGCCCAATCGGTTTGGACCTCCTGCCACCAATCTTCCCCATAAACTTCCGTGAGATTGGCGGTCAAGTTATCCCGATTGATATTTAGGCGGTTAATCTGCAGTTCCAAGCGGTGAAGTTCGGTCAACAATTCCCCTTCCAGTTTTTGTTGCTGGCGGAGGTTGAGCTCCATCTGATTGACGTGATCCAAAGCCGCTTGCCATTCGGCCCGCCGCTGTTGTAACTCCGTTTCTTCCGCCGTGAGTTCCTGCGCGGTCTTCGCCATGGCCGCTTCCAACTGCGCCCTTTCCTCTTCCAGGCGGCGCAGTTCTTCAGTCGCCCGCAGCAGCTCCCTTTCCTGCCGGGCCACTTCGTTCTGCAGTTCTTCAAGGTTACGACTTAATTCCTGTAGGTTTTCTTGTTTCCCAACCCATTCCTGTTGGACCCCGGCCAGGCGGGAGGAGAGCGTGGACAGATCCTTTAAACATTGTTCCCGTTCTTGAACAAGGACGCCTTCCTGCTCCTCGAGGGTGCGAATTTCGGCCGTAATCAGCTCAATCTCTGTTGCGGAGCGCATCAGTTTTTCCTGCAACTGGTTGACCGTGAATTCCTGAGCTGTTAACTCGTCGCCCAGTTTTTGGAGGGCTGTTTCCAGGCCATCCCTTTGCTTGACCACCCTTTGGTAACCGGCGTTCAGGACTTCCATATCCTTTAAGAATGAGTTTTGCTGGAGACTAATCTCCTGACCTCTATTGCGTTTCTCCTCGTATTGCCGGGAAAGTTCTTTCAGCTCCGTTTGCAGCTTGTTTTCTTCGTTCAGTCCCCGTTCCAAAAAAGCCAAAAGGCTTTGCTTTTCTTCTTTTAACCGGCGGATTTCCCCTTTTCTGCTCAGCAAGCCGCTTTCCCGGCGTTCGAGATTACCACCGGTGATGGCACCGCCGGGCGCAATCAGCTCCCCTTCCAATGTCACCACCCGGAACTGCTTCCCGGTCTTTTCGGCCACGGCCACGGCGGTTTTAAAGTCGGGTGCGATCAAGGTCCCGCTTAACAGGTGGGAGACAACTGCCTGGTATTGCCGGTCATAAGACACGGTCTCCGTCGCCGGTCTGGAGTTATACTGGGCGAGAATTGATTTATACTCGCCAAAGCGGTCCGGCTTCCCTTCAATCAGGTTCAGCGGGAGAAAAGTTGCTCTCCCCAGGCGGTGTTGTTTAAGATATTCGATGGCTTGTCCGGCGTGGCGGTGGTGGGTAATCACCAGATTTTGCAGTGCCGAACCAAGCGCTACTTCCAAAGCCAGTTCGTAGCCGGGTTCCGGGCGGATTAAATCGGCAACCACCCCGTGGATCTCCTGGTGGAACGGTTCCCGTGTTGCTTGAAGAAGGGCTTTAACCCCTTGGTAGTAGCCCTGGTGACTCCGTTCCATCTCCGTCAGGACGGTGATCTTCGACTCCAGTCCGCGCAGGCGCTCCCGTATTTCCTGGTTTTTCTGGACCCGTTCCGCCAGATAGGTCTGGTGTTTCTGTAGCGCGGCCGCCAATTGACGTTCCTCCGCCTTCGCCTCCTCGGCTTCCTGCCGTAATGTTTCCAGTTTCGCCTTGATGGTCCGTAAGCGTTTCTCGGTCTCCGCCATTTCTTTTAGGGTCAGCTCCAATTCGGTCCGGAGTTCAACCTCTTTCTCCCGGCGGAACGCTTTTTGCGCCCCCGCCTCGCTAATCTGCTGTTTTAAAACGGAATCGGCGGCCAACTTCTCCGTATAAAGGTTCTTTTTCTCGCCTAATTTGTTCCGGAGCTCCTTAATCTTCTCTTCTTTCTCCGCCAAGGTCCGTTCCAAGTCCTTGACCGCACCAGCGAGCCGGTTCTTTTCCGATTCAATTTCGGTGGCGGACTGCCGAAGCTGCTCCTGTTTCTCCGCCAAAAGTTCGCTCTTTTCCTGCAGCGCCGCCAGGTTCCCGGTGAGCTCTTCTTGCCGGTTCTGGAGGGAACGTTTCCGTTCCGTATAAAGGTTAAGTTCACCCGTTACCCGTTCCCGTTGGGCCAACCCTTCCATCAGCTTTTTCTGTCTGGCTTGTAATTCGGTTTCAAGGGCAGTCGCCCGCGCCTTCTCCTCCTGCACCTTTTCGGCCAGGACTTCCGCCTCGCTTTGCAGGGCGGTTAGGGCTTGCTGTTTTTCTTTTTGCGCCGCTTCCAAGGTCTGCAGGTTTTCGTTGATGGTATTAATCTCCCGGTATGAGTGGTTAATCTCAATTTTTTTCAAGTTTTCCCGGAGATCGATATATAAAGAAGCCTTCTCGGCCTGGACCGACAGAGGATCCAACTGCGCACGGAGTTCTTGTAACAGATCCTCGATCCGCAAAATATTATTCTCGGTTTCACCCAATTTCTTTAGGGTTAAATTTTTTTTCACCTTATACCGCATGATCCCGGCGGCTTCTTCGAAAACGCTTCGCCGGTCCTCCGGACGTACGGAAAGAATCGCATCGATCTTCCCCTGACTGATTACGGAATAGGCCTCTTTGCCCAAACCGGTATCAAAGAAAAGTTCTTGAATATCGCGGAGCCGGACCGGCACCCGGTTGATCAAAAATTCGCTCTCGCCCGAACGGTAAACCCGTCGCGTAACGGCAACCTCCGTATAATCCAATGGTAAAGTTTGGTCCGTATTATCCAGAACCAAAGTGACTTCGGCCATCCCCAAAGGTTTCCGCTCTTCACTGCCGGAAAAGATCACGTCATCGGTTTTCGTTCCCCGGATGTTGCGGAGGTTGGTTTCACCCATTACCCAACGCAGACTGTCGGCAATATTGCTCTTCCCGCTTCCGTTCGGGCCAACGATCGCGGTAATCCCTGGTTTAAAGACTAAATTAATCCGGTCGGCAAAAGATTTGAACCCATGAATTTCCAAACGTTTCAGATGCAAAAGGGCCCCTCCCGTACATAATTTAGACTGCTCGGTCTTGGCCAAACCAAACTATTTTATTTTACCATATTTTTCGCAAAAAATCACCCGTAACCCATCCTGCGTTTCTCCGTTTACCAGCATCTTTCCAAATAAAAAACTGCCCTTGGGGGCAGTCTTTTTTTTAAATCACATTAACCTCCATGGCAAGATCCGCCCGTTTCCGGGCCCGGAGGGGAATCTGCGGATTGGAAAGGGAACCGTACTGGTGGATTATTTTTTGCAATTTCCGCCGTGCCCTGGTCTTTGCGTTATCCACCACTTTACTGTCCAAGCCGAGTTGCTCACCGATCTCCCCACAGTTCATCCCCTGGAGATATAACCAAAAGACCACATATTCAATCTTTGTCAAATAAACCCGCAGCACTTCGTTTAAACGGCGGAGATTCGCTTTTTGGATCACCAGTTCCTGGGGGTCCATCGCGGCTTGATCATCAATCACGTCCATTAAACTTCTCGATTCCTCACCAGCGCCTTGGCCACATAAGGAGAGTGTATTCGTATTAAATTGGTGTTTAACGGAAGCATAGTGTTTCTGGACATTTAACATCTTCCGCAAGACGCAAATGTAAGCAAAAGTACTGAACTTCACCTGATACTGATGGCCGTTGTAATTATCAATCGCCTTTAAGAGACTGATCAAACCCTCTTGGATCAAATCCTCAAACTCGTATCCCGGCCGGTATTTCCGCTTAACAATGTGTTTGACCATCGGCAGATATTTGGTTACCAGTTCTTCTTTGGCAGACCGGTCCTGACCTACTTTAATCCTTTTGAGCAACTCCAAGTCCTGTCTTTGATTCGGAGTAGTCACTAGGAACACCCCCTGCCCAGCAAGCCGTATTCCTTTCCTCTCTGCGAAAATTATATGGTCAGGTTGTCCCCAATATGCCAAAAAAAAAAACGCCCGTAAGGGCGTTCCGTCACCTGGGCTGTACAATAAAGCGAATTGCCGTCCGTTCTTCTCCATCAATATCAATCTCAGAAAAGGCCGGAATACAAACCAAATCAATCCCGTTGGGGGCAACATAACCTCTGGCAATAGCAATCGCTTTTATGCTTTGATTGACGGCCCCAGCTCCCACCGCTTGCACTTCGGCACTGGATTTTTCACGGACAACCGCTGCCAGAGCACCGGCAACCGATTTCGGATTCGAGCTGGCTGAGACTTTCAGAATCTCCAAACATGAACCCCCCTATAGAAATTGTCATCGCTTTGTCTTTTAATTGTTTTTGATGTAATTTGTTATTCCACAATTAACGGAAATTTCCTTCTTTCTATTCTAAGTCTTTCAAAGCTTCCTCCGCTGCTTCCTGTTCCGCTTCCTTCTTGCTGCGGCCTACGCCTTGGCCTAAAAAGGAATTTCCGTTGTAAACCGCGATTGTATAAAGGCGGTTGTGGTCAGGGCCTTCCGCTCTGACCAATTTGTAGCGGGGAACGGAGCCCTTCGCTTGTAACAGCTCCTGGAGATGGGTTTTCGGATCGATTGGTAAAGGATACTTTTCCATCAGGGCGAGCAGGGGCTCCCATTGTTCCAAAATAAAAGTCTTCACCCGCTCCCACCCGTATTCCAAGTAAATGGCCGCGATCAAGGCCTCCATCGCGTCGGCCAGGATCGACCTTCTTTCCCGGCCGCCCGATTTGTCTTCCCCCACGCCCAAGAGCAGATACCGGCCAAGCCCCAGTTTCCTCGCCAGGCGCGCCAAACTTTCGGTACTGACCAGATAAGCCCGCCACTTGGAAAGGTCTCCTTCGGGTTTTTGCGGATAATGCATAAAGAGATATTCACTGATTACCAACGATAATACGGAATCGCCGAGAAATTCCAGGCGCTCGTTGGAATCCCCACCGGCTTCGTGCGTATATGAGCGGTGGGCTAAGGCTTGTTTCAATAAGCGACTGTTTTCCTGAAAAAGCCCGAGCTGCTGGATTAAGGGGTTTATTTCCGCTAAAGATTCACCGTTCATCTTTCCATCCTTCAATCACTGATCATTCCTCATATTTCGCAAAAGCCAAGGTGGCATTGTGTCCCCCAAACCCGAAAGAATTGGAAAGAACCCGTTTAATCGGTTGGCGACGGGCCTGGTTTGGCACGTAATCCAAATCACAATCGGGATCGGGATACTCGTAGTTAATGGTGGGTGGAATGATCCCGTCGCGGATGGCCAGCAAACAGATGATCGCTTCAATCCCGGCAGCCGCGCCCAAGAGATGGCCGGTCATGGATTTGGTTGAGCTAACGGCCAGCTGGTAGGCTTTTTCCCCGAACAATTGTTTAATCGCCTTCGTTTCCAGCAGGTCATTCTGGAGCGTCGAGGTTCCATGGGCGTTAATGTAATCAACCGTCTCCAGCTCCCACCCGGCATCTTTCATCGCCATGGCCATAGCTTTCAGCGCGCCTTTCCCTTCGGGATGGGGTGCCGTGATGTGGTAAGCATCACCGGAGAGGCCGTATCCTTTTATCTCACCGTAGATCTTGGCCCCCCGCGCCAGTGCATGATTCAGCTCCTCCAAGATGAGTACGCCCGCCCCTTCACCCATGACGAAACCGTCTCTTTTCGCGTCGAAGGGCCGGCTGGCTTGCTCCGGATGCTCATTGTTCGTCGACAGAGCCCCGGCGGCGTTGAAGCCGGCCAACCCTAGAGGAGTAATCGCCGCTTCGGCACCACCGGCAATCATCACCTCGGCATCACCATATTGGATTAACCGGAAGGCCTCACCGATGGCGTGGGCGGCGGAAGCACAGGCGGTCACGGCCGCCAGGTTCGGCCCCTGCGCACCGGTGAAAATGGAGACATAGCCGGAGGCCATATCCGCGATGATCATTGGAATAAAAAAGGGACTGACCCGTCGCGGCCCATGTTCGAACAAGCGCCGGGTTTGCTCCTCCAAGGTTTTTAAGCCACCGATCCCGGATCCGATGACCACCCCCACCTGGTGGGCATTATCTTCCGTAATTTTGAGTTGACTGTCGGACAACGCCTGTCGGGCAGCCACCACGGCAAACTGAGTGAAACGGTCCATGTGGCGTGCATCTTTTTTCTCAAAATGATCGGTCGGGTTAAAGTCCTTAACTTCGGCCGCAATTTTCGTCTGAAACTCCGATGTATCAAAGGACTCCACCAAAGAAACGCCGGATTTACCGTTCACGATGTTCGTCCAAAAGGTGTCTACGTCAAGCCCAAGGGCCGAGATGACACCCAGCCCGGTAACAACCACTCTTCTGCTCATTTCGGCACCTCTTTCTCGTGCAAGTTCAATCCTTCATACTTATAAAATACCCCACCGTAACGGCGGGGAAAAACAAAGATTAGACCTTTTTGTGGTAAGTCCCGAGAAATTCCCGGGACTATGTATTTATTGAGCATTCTCTTTAATGTATTTCACCGCATCACCAACAGTGACAATCTTTTCGGCATCTTCGTCCGGAATCTCGGTTTCAAAAGCCTCCTCGAATGCCATAATCAACTCGACAATGTCCAACGAATCGGCACCTAAATCATCGACAAAAGAGGCCTCCATGGTTACCTCTTCCTCATCTACACCCAGTTGTTCAACTACGATTTCTTTTACTTTCTCGAAGATCTTTTCCAACCTGCTTCACCTCCTTCCAATGCTTCCTCAATTCTATTTTAATTTATAATTTAAGTTAAACGCGAATGTCTCTTTCGTCGGCAACAGCAGATGTTACATCACCATACCGCCATCGATGTTTAAGACCTGCCCGGTAATGTAGTCCGCATCGGAAGAGGCTAAAAAGACGACTGCTTTGGCCACATCTTCCGGTAGGCCCAAACGGGAGAGGGGAATCTGTTTTTCCAACTCCGCTTTGACCTTATCCGGCAAGACATCGGTCATTTGGGATTTGATAAAACCCGGGGCCACGGCGTTGGCCCGAATCCCGCGGGAACCCAGTTCCTTGGCGACCGATTTGGTAAAGGCGATGACCCCCGCTTTCGAAGCGGCGTAGTTTGCTTGTCCCACGTTGCCAATCTCACCAATAATCGACGCAATATTGATAATTTTCCCGGTTTTCCTTTTTATCATATGTTTAATTGCCGCTTTCGTCAAGTTAAAAGTTCCGGTTAAATTGATGTTGATCACTTTTTCCCAGTCTTCCGGGGGCATGCGTAGTAATAGATTATCCCTGGTAATACCAGCATTATTCACCAGAATATCAACTTGTCCAAAATGCGCAATCGTCTGGTCGACCATCTGCTGGGCTTCATCAAAGCTGGACACATCCCCCGTGAGCGCCAGAACTTCATGACCGGCCTGCCGCAGCTCCGCAGCGGTGTCATGAACGGCGGGCAATAGATCAACCAGTACTACTTTGGCGCCCTCTTTGGCCAATGCTTCCGCAATCGCCCGTCCAATTCCGCGGGCCGCCCCGGTAATGATTGCCACTTCCTGAGCCAACTTCATATTACTAAACCTCCCCTACTTTTGCAAGTATTTTTTTACATCCTCCGCTTCCATGAGGGAAATGACCTTCGCCCCTGCGGTGGTCTTTTTCACCAGTCCGGAAAGGATCTTCCCACCCAACTCCAGGAAAAGATCGCACCCGGAAGCAAGCAAGTGGCGCGTCGTGGCCTCCCACTGTACCGGCGAATAGATCTGTTTTTCAAGTAAGGACGGGAGTTCATCTGGGGACGTCACCTCTTCCGCCGTCACGTTGGAGATGAGCGGTGTTTTCAATGGCAAAAAGTTTGTCCGTGCCAGATCGTCGTGAAAACGCTTCGCCGCCGGTTCCATAATCCGGGAATGGAAAGCACCCTGTACGGCAAGGGGGATTGCCCTCCCGACTTTTTCTTCCGTTATCCGCGCCACCAGCGCCTCAACCAACTGCTTTTCGCCGGAGACCACAATCTGCGTTGGTGAGTTAAAATTGGCAAGTTCAATTATCCCATCAGCCGCCAGCTCTTTAACCATCGCCTCAAGCTGGGCAAAAGGATAATTGACGACCGCCGCCATCGCCCCGTCAACGGGAACCGCCGCCATATACTCGGCCCGCTTCTGGACCAGCTGCAAGGCATCGGCGAACGTAAGGGTCCCCGCGGCAACTAAAGCGGCGTATTCGCCCAGACTGTGACCGGCCACCCAGGTCGGGGCCACCCCTTCTTCGGTCAGGAGACGGTAAATTATGTATTCCACCGTCAGGATCGCCGGCTGTGCGATCCGGGTCTTGGTCAACTCGGTTAAAGGCCCCTCAAAACAGTATTTCCTTAGCGGAAGCCCGAGTACTTCCTCCGCCTCGGCAAAGATGGAACGCGCCAGCGCGAACTCTGCGTAAAAAGAGGCCCCCATCCCTACATACTGACTTCCTTGTCCCGGAAAAAGATAAGCAATTTTTTCCGCCATTAAAAGCCTCCTTGTTGCCGTGTTACCGTCTTGCTTTTAAACTAAACTAAACTAACGAGGAGCGGATCTTGGCAATAATATCCTGCTTTACCCCATTGGCCGCCGCTTTGATCGCATTTTTGAACGCTTTCGCGTCGGACCGGCCATGACTAATGATACTTACGCCATTTACACCCAATAAGGGGGCACCACCATATTCCGCATAGTCAAAACTGGCTTTTAACTTTTTCAGCCCCGGCTTAATGGCCAAAGCGCCCAGTTTGGTCACGGGTGATTGCAGGAGCGCCTCTTTCATCTTCTGGAAAAGCGCGGCGGCCATCCCTTCCGCAAACTTCAGGATAACATTGCCGACAAAACCGTCGCAGACGACCACATCGGCAACCCCCATTAAAATATCTTTCCCCTCGACGTTACCGATAAAATCAAGACCACTGGTCTTCAGGAGCTGGTGCGCCTCCAGGGACAGTTTATTCCCCTTCGTCTCTTCTTCGCCAATATTGAGTAGACCCACTTTGGCACTGGCCAGGCCGAGGACCGATGTGGCATAGATCGTTCCCATCACCGCAAATTGGACCAGATCTTCCGGATCATTTTCTGCGTTGGCCCCGGCATCAAGTAAAACCGTGACCCCTTTCACCGTTGGCAAGGGTATGGCGATCGCCGGCCGGGAGATTCCCGGAATTCGCCCTAAAATAAACAGGGAGGCCGTCATCGCCGCTCCGGTATTTCCCGCGGAAATCACCGCGTCGGCTTCCCCGGTTTTCACCAGTTGGTTGGCGACGACAATCGAGGAATCCCTTTTTTTCCGCACCGCCATGGCCGGGTTATCCGTAAACTCCACCACTTCCCGGGCATCCTTGATCGTAATCAGATCTTGCGGGTAATCCTGATACTGTTTCAGTTCCCGGCTGATCTCTTCGCTTCTGCCCACGAGTACCGAAGCGATTCCCTCTTCCTTCGCCGCCAGAACACTCCCAAGAACAGCTTGTTGGGGGGCATAATCACCACCCATCGCATCCACCGCTATGCGCAAATTAACACCTCCTCCTAGGATTAACTCCCAAAAAAGAGTATAGCAAAGATAAAAGCGGGAGTAAAGTAATATTTATACAATAATGCCATAAAAACTTGATTTTCCTCTTTGCGGCAGGGGCAAAACCCAGCCTGGCCCACATAACCGCCTAAGAAATATTATTTTCCTTTATCTTTTTTATGCCCTAAATTAAGTGAAAAAGAAAAAAGGTCATAAAAGACCTTTTCCTTATTAGCTTTTAACCTTCAGTTTTTACCTCCATCACTTTCCTTCCCCGGTATGAACCACAACTGGGGCAAGCATGGTGCGGTAAACGCGGGGCCTGACATTGTTCGCAACGGGACAAAGAGACCAGGTCCAATTTCCAGTGGGTACGACGTAATCTCCCCCGGGTGTTGGTATGTCGCCGTCTAGGATTGGCCATCATCTCCACCTCCTTTGTCTTGCTTCCATTTAAGCAACATCGCCATTCTTGGATCGAAGCTTTCGGGCTTGCAGTTACAAGTCGCCTTATTCAGGTTTGTTCCGCAAACCGAACATAGCCCCCGACAAGCTGGCGTACAAAGCACTTTCAATGGTATTTGCAGAATAATCGCTTCCATAATCGCCGTCGAAAGATCCATTTCGTCACCGGTAAAACTCCTTGCCTCTTCTTCCTGGTGGGAAATGGCTTCCGGCAAAAAAAGGTCGTTGAACTCCGTCTCCAGTGACAACCGGACCCTTTCCAGACAGCGGTCGCAATCCAACCGGTAACTGCCACCGGTTTTGCCGTTAACTTGATACCCCCGCGACACATTAGTTACTTCCAGTTCAATCCACCACGGATTGTCAAACTCCAGTAGCCGTTCACCCTCCCAAGTAATGTTGGGAAGGGTAATCTGGTCCCGAAGCTCCAGTCTTGCCCCGGGTGAATCTTTGATCGAAGTTAGATCCACCAGATAAATGGGTTTCATGGTCAAACTCACCTCTGTATTATAAACGAGCAGGAAGCGGTTGTCAATTTAAAGAAACAAGCTGCCCGCTCCATTTTCCGCATCCTATTGTGCCGGGAGGAAAATACCGGCCGCCCCGATCAGCCCAAGAACAATCAGTAACATCCGGTTTGTTCGTCGCTCCTTCTCCAGCTCCGCACGGAGATTCTCCAGTTCAACCTGGTGTTCTTCCTGTTGCGTTTCCAAAGTGGAAAGCCGGGCCTCCAGTTGGTTTTTTTCGGCAAGAATCTGTGCAACTTGATTGCGCAGCGCCTTCAGTTCGTTACTGAGGGCCTGCATTCCGGCGGTGTTTTTCGTCTGGTCTTCAGCCAGGATGAGACGGCCTTGCTCGATCTGGACCAGCCGTGCCTCCAACTCCTTATTCTTCAGGGTCAAAAGCACCAGTTCATTCTGGAATTCATTGGACAGTTTGCGCAGCAAAGCCACATCATCCTGCCCGGCACGGGTGACCCCTTCGCCAAAGTTCGTCAACAACTTGGCCACCACCATCGCGAAAGTGTAGCGGTCAACCGGATTACCGCCACGGAAGGTCCCATCTTCATAGAGTTCAAGGTAGCCATTGTCCACCAGTTTTTTTACCGCCTGGTACGCCCAGTCGGGAACATCGGAATAGGCACGGTTTTGCCCCAGGGCCGGTACCGCAGCCAGCAAGAAACACAAACCCAAGACCACCGTTGAGAGCCATTTTTTACTGGTCAACCGTAATAGTGTCAATCCGCACACCCCCCTGTTGATTAATGGTTATTTTCAACCCTTCAACCTGATAAAACGGTATTTTGGCCACGGTGCTCTGGAGGGTAACGGCCGATGGGGCTAGAATTGCTTCGCCCGGTTCCTTGCTTAGTTGAATATGGATCGTGGCCAAAGTCGAACTGGTCAAGGCCGCCGTTTTCCGCTGGCCGCCAATCTGCGCCACCACCCCGGTGGCACTGTCGATGGTTCCCGGTTGCCAGGGGGCCATCGCCTGATCCTCAATAAAGAAGAGACCCCTTGATACCCTAATTATCTCCATTAGTTCGGGATTATACGTTAGATCGAACTCGACGCCGGTCAGCATCGGCAAGTTTTCGACCCGGACTTCAACCTGGAGGATCTCCCCGGCTTTCGCCGGAGTAATGGGGACCAAACGCAGTTTCGGCGTTAAAACCGGCAACTGCACACCGGCGATGTACATCACCGGTTTGGTCGAGTTCGATTCAAACTGAATCCCGAGGTAGGAGCGTTTACCGATTCCTTCCGGAGACAAATACCAGGTTAGCTTATATTCTTCCCCTGGTTTCAAGTTGCCGATGTAGCGCCGGAGAATCTCCTTGGGAGCCGGTTGCATCCCTTCGCCCAACTGCAAGCTGCCGATCACCCCGTAGGCTTCCGACTCCCCGGTGTTTTTGATCACCGCCGTCACCGGGTACGGAACCGGCGTAAGCTTTTCATCCACCACCTTTAATCCCGGTGGCGGGCTGACCTTTAACGTTAATTCGGCCGGTTTCAACACCCGGATGTTTCTTTCCACCTTGTTTTCAGGCACATTGATCGCCGAAGCCACCACCGAGAAGGGGGCCAGTGTCCCAAAGACCGAACCCGTCGGCCTGACCTTCCAATGGAGCTGGGTCACTTCGCCCGGCTCCAGCTTTCCAATGTAAATGTCGGCCGGCTTTCCTTCCGCAATCCGCAGGGCGGACGGTAAATTCAAACGGGCCCGCACGCTCATGGCGGGTGCCGCGCCAGTGTTCTGGATATAGGCGACCACCGAAAATGGTTCGGCATCGGCGGCGTAAACAACCTCCGCCGGCGAACTAACCCCCAACTGGAGTTGACCGGGGACCACAGTTACCCCGCCCAGCCCGTAGTAGAGGACATAAGTCTTACTGCCGGCGGCCGGGATCGTGACCGGTTGCCAAAGGTAAACCGCGGCGCTGTCCAATTCAAATTCACCCGCCCTGGTAAAGTCCCGATCCGGAACCAAAGGGGGCTCCCAGTGGTAATCCGCCACACTCCCCCAGTTCGTAAAGTAAAGCAGATCCGGGGGCGTTGCCTCCCTTCCCTTTAAGGTTCCTTGGGCAATCACCTTTGGGTCCTTCAACGTATCAAAAGCCTGCCAAAACTCGGGCAAGCGTTCTTTATCGAAGACCGCGTCGGTCTGGACCGCCGTTTCCCCGATCCGGAACGGGGCGCCGTCGTTCTCCCCCAGCATTGTATCGATCACGACCCGCAGCCCGACCTCATGGGACACCTGGTCGCGGTTGATAATGGAATACTTGATCTTGGTTGTATCCGGATAACCGGTGGTGGTGCTTTCCACGATGGAGATCTCCTGGATCACCTCGACCATACCATAACGGCAGGTCATCGTGATACTATTGGTCGCGCTATCCCAGGACGGGCCGCTGACCACCGTTCCGTATTCACCGGTCCCGCCGGAACGCCGCCGCGTTTTTCCGCCAAATATGTAATTTTTCCCGTCCAACCGAATGGTGGTGAAGGAGGTCCATGGCATTTCATAACCAAAGATCAATGGTTTCTCCTCGTCTCCCCGCCGGAGCGGATCGCCACCGGTCACCTTGACACCGAAGCGGCCGGTGGCATCGGTGGAATTGTTCACAGCCACTGCGATGAATTCGTTTTCTAAAATTAAGCGTTCCGGATCCCGGTAGAGCGATTCCGGAACCGCTGGTTTGGCTCCACTACCCCCTTGGGCAGACCCCTCGCTACCCGCCGAATAGACCGCTGGGCCTTGGGCGTGCAGCGTAAGGGAAACTCCCAATAAGCACAGGCCGATGATTAAGTTAAAAAGCCATTTTTTCTTGCTTTTCCCCTTCAATTATGATCCTCCTTCCTCCGTTGAAAGGTAAGCCGCTTCCCCTACCGCCACCACTTCCACTTCATACTTCCCGTTCCCTTTGTTATAAAAATACCTGATTTCCATCTGCAACTTATAGGGCTCAGGCGCCGTTTTAAAGCGCAACTGGCCCGAAGCGAGCAAGCGCCGGGCATGTTCATCCAAAACCCCATGCCCGGAAGAGGCCAGCATGAGCGGTTCTTTTAAGAACACCCCTTCCGGGGTCAGGTAGATCTCCATGACCACCGTTCCTTCAATCCCCAGGTGTTCCGCATTTTTGGGAAAAGTAAAGCCGGGGATCGGCCCAACCATCCCGCTGGCCCGCCCTAAAGGCGGTAAAACCGGAACGGACGGTGTTTCCCCTCCAGCCGCCGCTTCCCCCTCGCGGGCAGTGGTGCCGTCTACAGGCTGTTCCTTCCCTTCGCCCGGGTCATCAACGGTAGGGGGTGTTTCTTTAGCGATCTCGCCCGGTTCGGGTTTTGTTTCCCGGGGTGCCGGTTTCTCCTGGTGTACTTCTTCGATCTTCGTGGCCGGCTTTTCCGCAGCGGAGGCGGGTTTCTCCGCCGCCGGTGGCTTTTCCACCGGTGGCGCCGGCGGTTTGGGGGTCGGCTGCGGCCTGGCTTGTTCGGCTCTTCCTTCCCGCCGCACCGGTTCAATCTCGACCAGACGCGTTTGAATCAACGTGTAACCAAATTCGTCGCCACCGGCCCGCCAATACCCACCAATTTGGATCGCGAAAAGGAGCGCATGCAACCCCACCGCCAGAAAAAAAGAAGCGGCCTTTCTCGTCAGTTCTCCGGAGCGGAGTTTATCCATAACAAAAAAACCCCCTAGTGAGCACCGGTGGACAGCGCTTAATTTTTCTTTTCAACCGCTAACGCCGGTTGAGCAACACCGGCCTCGGTGATCGCATCCATGACCGCAATCAATCGCCCGTAAGTCACCCGGGTATCGGCATTGATCACTACTAATAGATTGGGATTCACGGCAACAAGCGGCGTTAACCTTTCCGTAAGTTTCGCCAAGGAGATTTCTTCATCACCATAGTACACTTTTTCTTGCCGGTCGATAGTGACCATCACCCGTTGTTCCTCCAAAACCACCGCCTGGCTTGAACTGGGCAATTCCAACGGAATCCCGGAAATTGACGTGCGAAAGGTCGTAAAAACCATAAAAAAGAGCACGAGATAGAACATGATGTCAATCATCGGGACAATATCCAAACGGGCAACTTTCGGTTTGCGCTGAAACATGATGCTACTCACCTCGGTTACCGTAGTTGTCGAGAAACTCCCGGGCCATCTGGTTCATCACCTGGATCCGCTTCTCAATGATGGCGTTGAACCAGTGCTGTAAAAAGAGGGCGGGAATTGCGATAATTAACCCAAAAGCCGTTGTCAACAAGGCCTCGGCAATCCCCCCGCTTAACTGCGCCGGCGAGGCCACGCCTTGTAATGCTCTTAACACATTAAGACTGGTAATAATTCCGGTCACCGTTCCGAGCAAACCAAGCAGCGGCGCCGCCGTAATGATGACATTAAGCAGCCCTAAGCCCCGTTCCATCTTTCGAATCTCCACTTCCCCCGCATCCCGCAACGAAATTTCCACTTCGGACTGGGGTTTACCGTAATGAAGCAAAGCGGCTTGGTACATCCGGGCCACCGGTTGGTTTAATTTTTGCAAGTATTGAATGGCTTCCAGAGGAGCATTCTTCTCCATCAGGCGGAAGACGATTCTTCTGATCTCATCAATGTCGCCCCGCTGACCGATGAAAAACCAAAGGCGCTCAATGGTAATCGCCAAAACCATGATCGAACAGAATAATAAAGGAAACATCACCGGACCGCCGCTTAAAAACAATTGCCACATGTTTTCTCCTCCTCAGCTCTTTTTCCAATCCTTATTGGTATTAGCTGAAATCGGTTGGAAAAACAAATTCAACCGGTTGCTTTATCTTAGAGTTTCGCTGAGCAACATTAAATTCCTTCCGTTTGTTAGGTGCAGGAACAATCTTCCATCGGTAGCGCCCAAGAAGTGAAAGGGTTTTCCGCTGACTTTCAGCGCTTTCATTCATAAATTATATTATAAACAGATCGCTGCTAGCAGAAAATCCCGATTTTAGGGACAGGCGTTAACCGGGATTACCATAAGACAAAAGGATATTAATAAGGTATACTTGTATACTTTCGCATCTTTGTTGCTTTTCGATCCCGCCTTACTTATAATTAGAATAATGACGACCACTTTTGCAGGGGGATTTATAATGGCGGATTTTATGACGTTGAATAATGATACCCTACGCCATATCCAAAAACAGTTAACCTTAAAATATGAGGAGTTCAAACGGAAAAATCTGAAACTCAATATGTCCCGTGGCAAACCTTGCCCCGAACAGCTGGATCTCTCCGCCGGCCTGTTGGAAGGTCTGAACGGGAACTACTGGGCCGAAGACGGAACCGACTGCCGGAATTACGGCGGCCTCGAAGGTTTACCGGAAGCCCGGCGCCTTTTTGCCGAATTATTGGAAGTCCAACCGGAGGAGATCATTGTCCATGGCAACTCCAGTTTGGCCCTGATGCACGATCTCGTGGCCCGGGCCCTATTCTTTGGCGTGGACGGACAGCACGCTCCCTGGGGACAACAACCCGTCAAATTCCTTTGCCCGAGTCCTGGTTACGACCGGCATTTTGCCATCTGCCAGTTTTTCAATATCGAAATGATCACCGTCCCGCTGCGGGAAGATGGCCCCGATATGGATTTAGTCGAAGAACTGGTGGCCACGGATGAAACCATCAAAGGAATCTGGTGCGTGCCCAAACATAGCAACCCCACCGGCATCACCTACTCGGACCAGGTGGTAACCCGCCTGGCGCGGATGAAAACGAAAGCCCCGGATTTCCGGATCTTTTGGGACAACGCCTACGCCTGGCATGATTTCACCGCCGATCCGGTTCCTTTAAAAAACATTCTCACCGCCTGTAAAGAAGCCAATCATCCGGACCGGGTCTATATCTTCAGCTCAACCTCGAAGATTACGTATGCCGGAGCCGGACTGGCCATGGTCGCCTCCAGTGTCCAGAACATCAACCGGCTGAAAAAACAGATGGCCATCCAAACAATCGGACCGAACAAACTAAACCAACTGGCCCACGTCCGCTTCTTTAAAAATGCGCAGAATGTTCGGTTGCACATGCAAAAACATGCGGCAATCATCCGCCCCAAATTCGATTTGGTCCTCAATCTTTTACAGACCGAACTGGGCGATAAGAAAATCGCCACCTGGAGCCGCCCGCAAGGCGGGTATTTCATCAGTTTTGACACCATGCCGGGCTGTGCCAAAAAAGTAGTGCAAATGGCGGCCGACGCCGGCGTGGAACTGACCAAAGCCGGGGCGACCTTCCCCTATGGGATTGATCCCACGGACCAAAACATCCGCATTGCCCCCACCTACCCGCCGCTGGCCGAGTTGAAAACAGCAATGGAATTGTTTATCGTCTGTGTCCAGCTGGTTAGCATCGAAAAGATTCTCAGGAGCCGGGAGGTTACGACAGAAGAATATGCCTTTCTCCCCGGCGACGAAGCACAGATTGTTTGAACCAGCTTAAACGCTGGTTTATTTTTTTTCAACCGTACGGAGGTAAACCACCCACAGCACTAAACCGGCCAGTAAAAAAACGGGGCGCAAGAACGGGTAAAGAATGGCCAGTCCCACCAGGAAGCCGAAAATACCGCCGGAAGTCTGGATAAAAACCAGCTCCGCTGAGATGTTGGCGGTTAATAAGTGCTCGAGGGCGGAAGGATCCATCTTTTGCAATTGGGCGCGGATCACTTTTTCCAAATCGATCCCCCGCACCCCTTCGGCTATTAAGTCCGCCACCAGCGGTTCCACCACCTTTTCCCCGGCGACCAACTTGACCGGGATGGTTTCCAGATAAGCCACCAGCCGTGCGGTAAAATAATCGGAACTGGCGGGTAACTGCGCCAGCAAACCTGAAACCTGTTTACGCAGCGATTTTACCCAAAGCTCCTTCGTCCACGCCAGCACCTTCCCACTAAAACTTTCGGTGCTCCACTCCTTGATAAGCTGTTCGAGGTACTGGTCGAGACGTGCTTCGGTCCGCGGGTCGTTGCCGATCCGGGCCAGCAATTCGGCAACGACTTCTTTTAATTCCTGCTGAAACTGGGGGTCCCGGAACACCCCATCCAGCGCCCCGGCAACGGCGGTAGTCAACTTATTGAGGACACCATGCTCGTAAAGGTAATTCCGGATAATCTCCGGGGAAACCATCGCCGACTGGATCCCCGCAGCCAAGTTTAAAATTAGCTCTTCCCGGCGGGCATGGATCAATCCCCACCAAACCGCGTTTTTACGCTGGGGATGAAAAAGCATCTTGATCGCCAGCCAATTGGTCCAATAACCCACCGCCGCCGGTCCGCAGACCGCCACCAGTGGTTGGCTGCAACTTTGCACTTGCGCCCGCACCGTGGGCGGTAAAAAAGGGGCGGACAGGTATTCGAAAAGAAGCCAGCTGCATAAAACAATCCCCGACCAGTACAGGGGATAGTTCAGGAGATTTAAAACCATGGCGATCCGGATCGAAAGCGGCCGTTTTCCCTGCCCCGCGCCCTGGTCTCCAAGGTTTTGCCCGGCCCGCTCCGGAAGCAGCCGGTCTCCCAGATCGGATTTGAGTTTACCTAACCATTTATAGACAAATGATTTTTCAGTGGAATCAGCCATGCCCTTGTCTCCTTTATGGTTAAACTATTAAACCTGGCCGTTGCTTGAACATCGCCGCTCGGTACGCCGGCCCCAATCCCGGCCAAAGTATTAAATATTAGTAAAGAAGAAGGCGTTATATTTTTTACGCCTAATATCTTCTAGAAATTAAGATCCCCATCAGGTCGGATTTTGTAAAGGAGGAAACAGATGGATATCAAAGTTGCAAAATTCGGCGGTTCATCCCTGGCCGATGCCGCCCAGTTCCGCAAGGTACGGGCCATCGTGGAAGCAGATCCCGCGCGTCGGTACGTTGTTCCTTCCGCCCCCGGAAAAAGAGACCAACATGATCAGAAAATTACCGACCTTTTATATAAATGTCATGCGCTCGCCCAAGAAGGGCATTCCTTCGCCGAGGTCTTCGGCCTGATCAAAGGGCGGTTTCTCACCATCTGCGCTGAATTAGGACTATCTCTTGATCTCCGTCCGGATCTGGAGGAGATTGCAGCGCGGATCAAAGCCGGCGCTTCCGCGGATTATGCGGCCAGTCGTGGTGAGTTTCTGAACGGCAAAATCCTCGCCGCCTACTTAGATTTTGCTTTCGTAGATGCGGCTGATGTAATCTTCTTTGACACGGAAGGCCGCTTTGACGCGGAAAAAACCCAATCCGTGCTCAGCCGGGAGCTCGCCCGGTATCCACGGGCGGTCATTCCCGGCTTTTACGGGTCCACCCCTGACGGCCAGGTCCGCACCTTCTCACGGGGTGGGTCGGACATCACCGGCGCCATCGTCGCCCGCGGGGTAAACGCCTCCCTCTACGAGAACTGGACTGACGTCTCCGGTTTTCTCATGGCGGATCCCCGGGTTGTCAAAAACCCGAAACCGATCCGCGAGATCACCTACCGGGAACTACGGGAGTTGGCTTATATGGGCGCTTCGGTTCTCCATGAGGAGGCAATCTTTCCGGTCCGGGAAGCCAAGATTCCGATCAATATCAAAAACACCAACGATCCGGACGCCCCCGGTACCTTGATTGTAAGTGATAACGGGAATTATCGTACCCCCGGCTCGATCACGGGGATTGCCGGGCTAAAAGGGTTCACGATCATCGCCATCGAAAAAACCTTGATGCATTCGGAATTGGGCTTCGGCCGGAAACTGTTGTCGGTCATCGAAGACCATGGGATCTCTTTTGAACACATGCCTTCCGGGATCGACACCATTTCCCTGGTAATCGCCGATTCCCAACTCAACAATAATAAATTGGACAAAGTGCTGGGGGATATTGAACGGGTCTGCCAACCCGATTCCATTGAGGTTTTCCAAGATATCGCGCTCATTGCCACGGTCGGTCTGGGTATGGCTTACACGCCCGGAATCGCCGCCAAACTCTTTACCGCCCTCGCCGAAGGCGGGATCAACGTCCGGATGATCGACCAGGGTTCCAGTGAGATCAACATCATTGTCGGCATTGAAAACAAGGATTTCGAAGAAGCAATGCGCCGGATTTATTATGCCTTTGTCCCCCCGGAACCGGATTCCCCATGTTGACCTGAAAAAAGAAAACCCCTTTCGGGTGACGGCGCGATTAGAACAGCCGTCGCCCCCAAAAGGAGCACGCAAAAGTCAGGGGTTTTCTTGTCTTTTAGGACGCCGGCGCACAGGGAGCTCCCTTCGTCCGCCCAACAAAAGACAAATCCGTAAGCGTCCCGAAGTGTTCCTTAAAAATACGGTAATAGAACAGCTCTTCTTTGGTGTTTAGATAAGAACCATCCGGCAAACGCCGTTCCCTTCGAAAATCGACATCACTGATTTGGGTTTCAACGCGGGCCGCGATCCGGTCCCCTATCCCGGTCCCCTTCCAAAATTTCACCTTCGGCCGCCAGAGGACATCATCAGGGAGTAAGTCCTCCACCGCTTTTCTTAATATCCATTTTTCCACCGGTTCTTCACCGGCCCCTTGGTACAATTTGTACTCAACCGGAATCCGCACCGCCAGTTTCACCACCGGTGGCGCAAGGAAACCTACGTAAGCGTCGGTTCCGTAGGCAGCGGCGGAGCGGTCAACCCGTTGTAAAGCCGTATTATGAAGCCGTTTGATGCTCTCAATTAACTCACCGTTCAGGAGTTCCGGCGGCAATTCTTTGTAGTAATCATAACCGGCAAACAGCTCGTCCCCGCCTTCTCCGGAAAAAGCGGCCGGGACATAATCGGAGACCATTTTGGTTACTAAATAATGGGTAACCGCGGAACGGATAAGCAGCGCATCAAAGGACTCTAAATGGTAGATCACATCGGGTAAAACTCTCCATATATCTTCAATCGTATAGACCGCCTCGTGGTGAATGGAGCCGATATGTTTCGCGACCTCTCTAGCGTACTCCAGATCGGATGCCCCCTCCAGTCCGCAAGCAAAGGTGTGTAACCGGTCCACCCGCCGGCGGGCTAACGCTGATAAAGTACTTGAATCAAGACCACCGGAAAGGAGCGAACCCACCTCGGTTTGGCCTTTAATATAATCAGCAACCGCTTGCTCCAATGCCTTCCGCAAACGGCGCGCGGCTTCCTCTTTCGGTAACGGCCAGGTCTCAACTGGTTTTAACCCAAAAAATCGTTGGAAACCTTCACCGGAGACATATTTGTGGCCGGGCGGAAACTCCCGGACTTTCTGAACGATCCCCACCAAAGCTTTTACCTCTGAAGCAAAGACCAAAATCCCATCGACTTCACCATAATAAAGCGGAGAAATACCGAGCCCGTCCCGGACAAGTAAAACTTTCCCGTCCTTTAAGGCGGCTAACGCTAATGGGGTATCGGTCTCCACGCGGTTCAAATTGCGAGAGAAACGTCCATCCCAGACTGCGCTGCACCGGGGTCGATCCAGGAAAGGAGGCTTCGTTCCCTTACGGTAAACTACCCCCAGGACACCCCCGTTTTTTGCGATCACTTTTTGACCGCCCGGTCCGCGGTGGCGAATCTTCGCCAACATCTTTTCTACCAGTTCACATTCGCCAGTTCGACAGACTCCTACAATACCAGCCATTTCATCCTCCTTAAAAAACACTCTCCTCGGCTTGTTCTCCGGCTCCCCTCAACTCTGCTCTGACTTTTATTCTTTTTTATTTTCATGATCCGCTTGTGGTTTTCCTCTTTCAATTGCTAAATCTCCTCTTCTTATTTGGCCGCCAAGGCCAGTACGGCCTGTTTAAAAAGGTCGCCCCGCTCTTTGTAGTTTTTAAACAAATCAAAACTGGCGCAGGCGGGCGAGAGCAAAACCACATCGCCCGGTTGGGCGATTTCTTTTGTCACCGCCATAATCGACGCCATATCGTTGCCGCCTTCCGCCAGGAACGGAACTTTTCCTTTCTCCGTCCCCACCCTGATGATAAGCTCCTTCAAAACCGGCGCCATCTTCCCGATTAACACGACCGCCTTCACGGAACCGGCGATAATCTCCTCCGCCAAAGGCCGGTAGTCGGCCCCTTTATCAACACCGCCGGCAATCAAGACGATTGGTTCCTTAAACGCCCGCAGGGCAACGATGGTCGGTTCCGGCGCGGTGGCAAAGGAGTCATCAAAGTATTGGACCCCCTCAACGGTCGCCACGTACTCCAGCCGGTGCTCGAGACCATTATAGGTGCTGATGGCCTCCACAATACTGTCCCGGTCCGCCCCCGCTTGCGCGGCCGCCAACGCCGCCGCCGCAATATTTAAGAGGTTGTGCTCGCCCCGGAGTCTAATCCGGTCGCTCCCGATCAGCTCCTCCGGTTTTCCGTCCAGGTTCCAAAAGATCTTATATTGGCCGCCCGGCGCCTGCTCATACCAGGCCCCCAGCGCCTGGGCGCGGCTTCCGTATAAAAGAAGCTTACCCGGGACCAATTCCTGCAGGCCCCGGCTGGTCGGATCGTCATGATTGAGAATCGTGACCCCGGAAGCATCCTGGTGCCGGAAAAGATTGGTTTTGGCCTGCACATATGCTTCCCGCGAGCGATGGTAGTTGGGATTGTACGGATCCGCCGCCGTTAAGTGATCTTCGGTAATATTCGTCACAACGGCAATCGGCACACTTTCTTCCATATCCTCCAACTGAAAACTGGAGAGTTCCAAAACAACCACATCGTCCGGAGAGAGATGTGGCAAAAACGAAAAAGGCGCAATCCCGATATTTCCTCCCAAAAAGGATTGGGCACCGCGCCGCCGCTGACTGGCCGCCAACATCCGGTGGATCAGCGCCGAAGTGGTTCCTTTCCCTTTGGTTCCGGTTACCCCCACAATCGGACAGGGACACAAAGAAACGAAAAGCCGGATCGCGCTGGTTATCTCCACCCCCTGACGCTTGGCGGCCACCAGCTCCGGTTGGAATAAAGGCAATCCGGGTGAACGGTACAGGACCTGAAAGTCTTCCAGCCTTTCCAAATAGGACGGGCCAAGCCGGAAATCAACCCCCAACTTCTGTAAGGTCGTATAACGTTCCCCCAGTTGCTCCGGGGTACGCCGGTCACAGACCGTAACATGTTCACCCTTCTGCAACAAATATTCGGTTAAGGCCAGGTTTTCAATGCCCAGGCCTAACACGGCCACCTTTTTTTTCAACTTCACCACTATCCACTCCCTGCAACACCCGGAATAACATATGATGTTTTAAGCAACTACGCGGCGCCGATGAATGGTTAATGTCGACAACCACCTAGTCGACGGAGAGGGTCGTTTTCAACGAAGACAACCATCTTAACATAGGTGAGCAACCACTTTCTATCTTATTATATATAAACCAATTTTGACAAGGAAAAGTCAAAAACACCCCGCGCCTTTTCCTTAGTTTTCGGCCTTGTCTTCCTTCTCCTTCTGTATCTTTTGCCACCATAAACGGGCGGCCCAGGCCAGGATTGCCACCAGCGTTATCTTATGCAAATACCAGAAGAAAAGGTCGCAATAAAAAAGCAGTTTCATCCTTCCCACTCCCGTTCCTTCTCTTGTTTCTTGGGATTTTTTAGTGTAACCACTTTTTTCCGGAATCATACTTGCGAAAGGATCCTTTTGGCAACCGGGAGTGTACTGCCCCTTTTATTGAAGAAAATGGTTCCCTCCGGTATAATAGTATAGTACTATGCGGCCTCCCCACCAAAACCAGGTCCCCCTTTAAAAGGGGATGCAATACATAAAATCACAAGTTTAAGCGAGGGATCGAAATGTACAAACGTTTATGGGAAGAAAACATCCAATGGTTGCTTGTCGGCTGGTGCTTATTGGCCCTGTTTCTCCGGCCCGGTTGGCTCCCCTTCGGCCTCGGCGTCGCCGTTTGGGCGATCCTTCTTTACGTTACCGCTCCTGGCAAGTTCTGGAGCTTGGTTGCCCTGGCGAATATTGACCGGAACAAACTCGAAGCCCATTTGCGAAAAGCCGTTTCTTTCCAACCGGCGAGCCCAAACCCCTACATTAGTTTAGCTTTGGTTACCGCATACAAAAAAAACTGGGCGGAAGCGATTTCCCTGCTGGAAACGGCCGCCCAAAAACCCGGTAAACGGCTCGCACCCAAGATCAGAAATGTCCTGGCCGTATGCTACCGCGAGACGGGGAAACTTGACCAGGCGCAAACCATCATTAATGACTTGTTGAAAGAAGGTTATGCCGACGGAAAAGTCTATTATAACCTGGCTTATATCAATTATAAAGCAGGCCGCCCGCAAGAAGCGCTCCAAGCCGCCGAAAAGGCCCGCTCCTTCAATCTAAGCGATCCCGACCCCGTCCTCTTAACCGCCAAAATCTACTTTGAACAAGGCGATTACGCCGCCGCCAAAGATAATTACGATTGGTGTATAAAGCATCTCTCCTGGCCGGTCGAGTCCTACTACTGGTTAGGCCGTTGTGAGTTGGAACTCGGCCTCATTACGCAAGCCCGCGACCACCTGGCTACCGCCGTGGAGAGGATCACTTCCGATCCGGAACTCTCCGATGTCCCGCCGGAGGAGGCCCAAAAGTGGCTTGACGAGGCGAACCGCCTCCTCGCCGCCGACAAGTCAGTAGATCCGGAGAACCTTACCCTTGAACCAACTCCTGAAACCGACCCCAATCAGTCGTAGGCATACTGCACTGGTAGTTCCGGCAAACATAAGCCGTGGTCTTCCCGTCCAGCGCCGTCAGTTCCTTGGTAAAAGGAGCAAGACTGGCCAGTACCGGTTCCTCTTCCGCCGCCGGACGAAAGAGACCAATGGTCCGCGGCAGGTAAGTGGTTTGCACCAAAGCCAACATCCGTTCGGTCATCTCCTCGCCCCTTCGCCCGACAATGACGATCTCCCGTCCGGGCCCAAAGGCAAAATCCAAAGCGGAAAGAAAGTGGGTGTAATTGACCGGCGCCCGCCCAACCCGGTCGCCAAAAAACCCACTGCTTCTTTCCGCTTCTTGCTGCCAGGACGGATCACCGGTGATCCGGGCCAGTTTCAGCAGGTTGGCGAGCATGACCGAGTTGCCGGAAGGAATGGCGCCGTCATACAATTCTTTCTGGCGCACCAATACTAGTTCCGCATCGGTTGCGGTTTGAAAATAGCCGCCGCGGGCCGGATCGAGGAAATTACGCTGCAGAACCGTAGTTAACGCCAAAGCCTCCGCCAAATAGT
Organism: Capillibacterium thermochitinicola; assembly: GCF_013664685.1. Classification (NCBI taxonomy): domain Bacteria; kingdom Bacillati; phylum Bacillota; genus Capillibacterium; species Capillibacterium thermochitinicola. The sequence continues at coordinate 74,892 of NZ_JAAKDE010000008.1, read as the reverse complement.
TCGCTTTAAAGGTTGCCGCATAAAGCTCCAATAAACCCCAGATTAAAAAGGCATAATCCTCAAGAAAACCGTGAATCCCCGCTTCTCCCCGGTAATAACGGTGCCATAAGCCACCGTCGGGCGTGCGCATCGCCGTAAGGAGAAAACGCGCCGTCTCTTCCGCCGTATGGATCCATTCTTTTTTTTGGAGTACTTGTCCCCCCTTGGCCAACGCCACCAGGAGCAACCCGTTCCAGTCGGTGAGAATTTTCTCATCTTTAAAGGGGGGAACACGCTGCTGACGGTAGGCCAAGAGTCTTGCCTTCGCGGAGACGAAAAGCTCCTCCGCCCGCGCCGGGTCAACTTCCAAGCGCCGGGCGACCGCAGGCAACTCCGCCGTAATGTAAAGCAGATTGGCCCCGTCCGGCAGCTCCGGGCTGCGGCAATTCCCGGCCGGTTCCAGGTTAAAATAGGCGGTCACCAGCCGTGCCTCCTCCGGATTCAACACCTGGTGCACTTCCGGCCAGGACCATAAATAAAACTTCCCCTCCACCCCTTCACTGTCGGCGTCTTCCGCGCTGTAAAACCCGCCGCTTTCATCCCGCATCACCGTCACGAGGTAGGTATAGATCTCTTCGGCGGTCTGCCGGAACAAACTGTTACCCGTGACCTGATAAGCTTCCAAATAGGCCAAAAGGAGCATCGCTTGATCGTACAGCATCTTTTCAAAATGGGGAACAAACCATCGTTCATCGGTGGAGTAACGGTGAAAACCACCCCCAAGGTGATCATAGATCCCCCCATAACGCATCGCCGTCAAAGTGCGCTCGACCATGGTCAAGGCTTTTGCTTCCCCGGTCCGTTGCCAATAACGGAGTAAAAAAAGGAGATGATGGGGGGTCGGAAACTTCGGGGCAAAACCAAAACCGCCGTTTATTTCATCGTAAAGCTGGGCCAATTGGACAAATCCCCGGTCCAGAACCTCCGGTTGCAATTGTCCACCCGTCCCCGCTGCCTCCGCCTCCTCCTGAAGCAGGTCCAGGTTGTGCGCGGCCATGGCAAGCAGTTCTTCCCGGCGGGTCCGCCAAAGCTCTTGTATCTTCTTGGCCAGCTCCAACAGGCCGATCCGCCCGAAGCTGCTTTTTTTGGGAAAGTACGTTCCGGCAAAGAAGGGCTTTTGGTCGGGGGTCATAATAATGGTCAAAGGCCAGCCGCCGTTCCCTGTCATCGCCTGGCAAACCGCCATATAGATCCCGTCCAGGTCGGGCCGTTCCTCCCGGTCAACTTTAACGGGGACAAAGACTTCATTGAGCACCGTGGCCACCTCCGGATCGGCGAACGACTCCCGTTCCATCACATGGCACCAGTGACAGGTCGAGTAACCGATACTAAGAAAGATTGGTTTGTCCGCCGCCTTGGCGGCCGCAAAGGCCTCTTCACCCCAGGGATACCAATCAACGGGGTTGGTGGCATGTTGTCGCAAGTAAGGCGATTTTTCCTTGGCTAAACGATTCTGCTTTTTACCGGTTATTGGAACCATCCTTTCTAACTGCCCCTTGTTTGTACTTTTTTAACGTTCCTGCACCCCGGTAAACTGGGGGGTCCTGCGCCTTCCCTCTTATCATCCCTTCAATCCGGTTTCTCTATTATTTATCATCCGGCGCCTAGCCCGGCTAAAATGAAAAATAAAAACCAGGTAAGATTGGATCTCCCTGGTCAGTAATGAGCTTGTTGTTCACTTGGCTTTGCCTTTTGCCTTTATATCCTTTCGGTCGCCAGCGTGAACTCCCAACATCCACCTTTAGGAAAAACCCAAAATCAATAAGATCAAAATCAAGAAAAGAATGAAGGGAGAGATGTTCAAACCGGCAAACTTCAGATTCATCTTGGACCTCCTCCCGCTTCGAGGATTTTCAACACTCACCGGTATGACAAGAAAAAGATGAGACCGGGGAGGCCCGTTCCCCCCGGTTCGGTCATTACATTAAAAGTCAGTAGCCAACACTACCCAGAATAAGTAAAATAAGGATCAGGAAAATCAAAAAAGGCAAATAACTGTAGCTTTTTCCATAAGAACCAGTGGTCATTAAAACTCCTCCCTCATCTTGTTTACTACCATTATATGAAACCACACGGAAGAGGGAAATCGCCGCCACTGGTTTTTTTCGTCCACCACCGGTTTGTGCCGAAAGCCCGCCCGTAAGGAAAACCCTAGCGTCCCGCCACCATCGGACCGTGTTTCGTTAAAATCTCTGCCTTCCCGCGAATCTTGATTGCCGATGTATGCTGAGTAAACTGGAAGATCATCACTTCACCCTGGTCCAGTTTTTCCGTATGGTGAAATTTGGTCTCTTTCCCCCGCGTCAGTCCGATAATCGTTACGCCGTCTTCCAAGGCCTTTACCATAATAAAATCGCCTAATACTTCTCCCATGCTTAGATCGGTCTGCATAAGCCATTCCTCCCATCATAGACTACTCCGCATCCGGTCCCAAACCGCCCAATGGTACTGCCGGTAAAGTCGCTGTTTTCCCAAAGACCAGTAAGCGGTCGTCGGCCAAGAGCACCTCGGGTCCTTTGGGGAAAATAATCACCTTTCCCGCACGGGTGATTGACAAAACCAACAATTCCTTGCGCCGCAGATCCAATTCGGCCAAGGTCGTACCCACCCACTCCCGGACGGGACCGGAAGGTCTGAGGACAATCTCATAGACACCGTAACCATCAGTTAATGGGTAGACACACTTTATCTCGCCGGTTCGACTGCAGAGCGTAGCCAGCTGGTAAAGGGCGAAAGCCCCCGCCCCCAGAAGCAACAGGAGCAAAATCAGCTCTCCCCACCAGGTTACCCAAAAAATCCGCAGTAAAAGCACCAAGCAAAGCAGTTCGCCGGCCTTGACCAGAAAGGCGGTCTTTATTATCTGCCGGTTTTGACACCCGGTAAAACTTGCCGTAACCGGGTAATCACGGAAGAAAAGACGGTAAACGAAGGCCGCCGCCCCGGCTGTCCCCTGCTCCTGACATAATCTTTTAAAATGATCATAAGCACCACTTGTCCATAGGAGAACAAGAAGGTAGAAAAGAACAGCGTTTTTCACCAGTAAACCCTCCCCTTTCGCCGCTCGGTTTTTTCCGAACGCCTGGACCAAAGTTCTTTATAAACTATGACCCAAGAGAAGGGTTTATGTCATTTTTTCCCGGACCACCTCAAGCCGGAGCAGGAGCTACCAGGCACCGAATTGTTCCTGGAGAGAAGTGCGCAATTGTTCGTGATTAATCGGCGCCGCCGCCATCCCGGCTTTCAGCGCTTCGCTGCCGACGGCCCAGGCGACTGCCGGGACCACCCGGCGGTCAAAGGGATTGGGGATAATGTAATCGGCGGTCAGCTCGGCAGGCTTTACCAAGTCGGCGATGGCCTCTGCCGCGGCCAACATCATCTCCTCCGTCACTTTCGTCGCCCGAACCGCCAACAGACCACGGAAGATCCCGGGGAAACCAAGGAGATTATTGATCTGATTGGGATAATCGGACCGTCCGGTCCCCACCACCGCCGCACCACTTTGTTTTGCCTTCTCCGGACTGATCTCCGGATCCGGATTGGCCATGGCAAAAATCACCGGTTGCGGGGCCATGCGCTCAACCATCGCCCCTGAAACCAGATTGGCGGCGGAAACCCCGATAAAAACATCCGCCCCGCGCAAGGCCGTTGCCAAATCGCCCGTTTCTCCCCGGCTGTTGGTCAAGCGGGCGAGGGCTTCCTGGTAAGGGTTCAACCCGGCCATTCCCGGCGCGAGAATTCCCTGGCGGTCACAGAGGAGCAGCCGGCGGGCGCCGGCCCGGTACAGGAGACGCGCAATCGCGGAGCCCGCCGCGCCGATCCCATTGATCACAATCTTCACTTGGGACAGCTCCTTACCAACAACCCGCAGGGCGTTACGCAGGGCGGCCAAACAAACCACGGCGGTTCCATGCTGGTCATCGTGGAAAACCGGAATGGAGAGCCGGGCCTGCAAGGCCTCTTCGATGGCAAAACACCGGGGGGCCGCGATATCCTCCAGATTAATCCCGGCGAAGTTCGGTGCCAAGCGGACAACAGTCTCCACGATCTCCTCCACTTTGGTCGTGGCGAGTGCCAGCGGAATGGCGTCCAAACCGGCAAAGCGTTTAAAAAGAATGGCTTTCCCTTCCATCACCGGCAGCGCCGCTTCGGGGCCGATGTCACCCAGGCCGAGCACGGCGGTCCCGTCGGTAACCACGGCCACCGTATTCCCTTTATTCGTGTAAGTATAGACCAAACTCGCATCCTGCTGGATCGCCCGGCAAGGCGCCGCCACCCCCGGCGAATAGGCCAAACTCAAATCGGCCGGACTGTTAATCTCCACTTTACTCCGGATCTCGATTTTTCCTTGCTTTTCTTTATGTAATCGTAACGCTTCCGCGTCATTTCCCATCTTTTCTCCTCCCGTTGCCATTACACTTTCAGCCAGTACCGGTCAGACGCTGACGTAACGCTTCGTAAATTAAGATTGCCGCCGAAACCGAAACATTCAACGATTCCGCCCCGCCCGGCACCGGGATGCGCACCCCCTCGACCACCCAGTCCGGCTCGATTGTTGTCCAATCGAAACCATGAGCTTCATTGCCAAGCAAGAAGATGGTGGGTCCGGTTAAATCCTGTTCAAAATAGAGTTTATCCCCCCGGGGATCGCCGGCCCAAACTTTAACCCCGTTGGTACAAGCCCACTCCAGGATGGACGCCAGGGGGCGAAAGTAAAGGTTAAGGTGAAAAATCCCGCCCTGACTGGACCGGACCACTTTTCCCCCATAGGGATCAACCGTTCCCGGTGTCAGAAAAAGGTTGGCCAGCCCGGCCGCCCAAGCCGTCCGTATAATCGTCCCCAGATTCCCAGGGTCCTGGAGCTGATGGAGGACCAAAGCGCAAAAATCCTTCCCGACCGCCGGAAACCCCTCTGTTTCCGGTGGTTGTTCCACCACCGCCAGCACATCCTGAGGAGTTTCGGTCTCCGTTAAGACCGGAAAAAGGCGGGCGGAAACCTGAGTTACAGAAACCCCTTTTGCTTGGATCAATTCCCCCAAGGCGCCGGGACAAATCGTCCCTTCCTTCACCAGTACGTTCCGCACCTTGAAAGAGGAACGCAAAGCTTCCTCCAACAGATGCGGTCCTTCCGCCAAAAAAAGGCGGTGTTTTTTGCGTCCGTTCCTTCTTTGCAAGGAAATAACAGTCTTTATGAGCGGATTGTCGCGACTGGTCAATACAGTCACTAATGTGCCCCCTCGCTTGAAATGAAAAAACGGCCGATGGCCGTTTTGTCATTGGTCTACTGTTGCTGTTTAGCTACGGAAACAAGTTTCTCAAACGCCGCACCGTCGTTCACGGCCAGATCCGCCAGAACCTTGCGGTTAATCTGGACACCGGCCTTCCTCAAACCGTTGATAAACATACTGTAAGACATACCGTTCATCCGGGCGGCCGCATTGATCCGGGCAATCCAAAGTCGTCTGAAATCCCGCTTCTTGTTCCGCCGGTCACGGTACGCATAGCTCAAAGACTTGAGGACTTGCGGATTAGCCACCCGAAAGAGGCGACCTTTAGTCCCGCGATACCCTTTCGCCAATTTCAAAATTTTTTTATGACGTCGACGTGTGGTCGTACCACGTTTTACCCGTGCCAAAGCTATTCCTCCTATCTATTCGCCATCAAGTCGTTAATTATTGTAATCCTAACATCCGTTTGACCCGTTTGGCATCAGCCGCCGATACTAAGCCGGCTTTCCGCAAATTGCGTTTGCGGTCGGGCGATTTCTTTTCCAAGATATGACTGTGAAATGCTTTGTTCTTTTTGATCTTTCCCGTCCCGGTCAGCTTAAACCGTTTTGCTGCCCCACGATGGGTTTTCATCTTTGGCATGTGCTTCTCTCCTTGTCATATTATTCCATATTTTTATTATTCCTGTTTGGCGGCAAGAACCATGATCATGTTTCTTCCTTCCACCTTTGGCTCCCGTTCCAAGGTAGCCTTTTCGCGAACGGCCTCGTAAAGCTGCAAAAGGAGTTTTTTCCCCAGGTCGGCGTGGACAATCTCTCTGCCCCGGAATCTGACGCAAACCTTAACTTTGTCGCCACTCTCCAAAAACTTCAACGCGTGTTTTACCTTCACTTGAAAATCATGCGTTTCAATCTTTGGCGTCAACCTGATTTCCTTAATATCGACTACTTTCTGGCGCTTTCGGGCCTCCCTCTCCCGCCTGCTCTGCTCATAACGGTACTTACCGTAATCCATGATTTTGCAGACGGGCGGTTTAGCGGTAGGAGCCACCTCCACCAAATCCAAGTCTTTCTCCCGGGCGAGCCGCAAAGCTTCTTTTATGGGGAGAATTCCCAGCTGTTCCCCATCGGCGCTTACCACCCTTACCTCTTTCACCCGGATCGCCTCATTTACGCGCAGCTCATTATTAATCGGCCGCCACCTCCTGTTTTTGATGAATGAATAAGTAAAGCATAAATATAAGCGAGTAACCTCTACTCGCTTAATGACAGTGCCACCGGCCGCAAGGTTTTCCTTTGCTCACCGATGTTTATCTTTCGTGTCACCAACAACCCAAGCTGGTTAACAACCGCTGGGTGAGAAGCAGAGGCTTCTACTTAATGCTATTTTTCAAAAGAAGTATACCACTAATCTGAAAATGGGTCAAGTATGATCCCGTTTTTTTTCGGGCCCCAACGCGCACAGCAATAACGAATGGCGGCTTCCAGATCGGCCGGGAGGGGGGCCGCGACCTTTATCTCCTGACCGGTCCGGGGATGAATGAACCTAATTCCGGCCGCATGGAGCGCCTGACCGCCGATGGCAAAGGGTTCCTTCCCCTTCCCGTAAACCGGATCGCCCGCTACCGGATGGCCGATATGGTGAAAATGAACCCGGATCTGGTGGGTTCGTCCGGTATGGAGCCGGACCCGCACCAAAGTATAAGGGCCAAAGGCGGCCAACACCCGGTAAGAAGTGTGGGCGGGCTTACCCTGCGGCACCACCGCCATCTTTTTCCGGTGCACCGGATGGCGGCCAATCGGCGCGTTGATCTCCCCCTCCACCGCCGGCAAAGCACCATGCACTAATGCCAGGTAAATCCGGCTCATTTGCCTGGTCTTTAACTGAGCAGCCAAACCCAGATGGGTAAAGTCGTTTTTCGCCACCACCAACACACCGGTCGTATCCTTGTCCAAGCGGTGCACAATGCCGGGGCGCAGCACCCCCCCGATCCCGGACAGATCCCGGCAGTGTTTAAGCAGGGCATTAACCAGAGTACCCCGGGGATTACCCGCTGCCGGGTGGACAACCATGCCCCGGGGTTTATTCACCACGATTAAATCCCCGTCTTCGTAGAGGATCATCAGCGGCAGATCTTCCGCCTCCACCGTCAGCGGCTTGGGTTCCTCCAGTTCTACTTCGATCACGTCCCCCGGCTGCAGGCGGTAACTGGGCTTGACCGGTAAGGATTCCAGCTTAACCTTCCCGTTTTTCAGCAGCTTTTGCGCAAAAGCCCGCGAAGGAATCTGCTCGACCTGAGCCAGAAAGGTATCAACCCGGATTCCTTCCTCCTCCGGACTAATTGTGAAGCGGAGAAGAGGCACGACGCTCATCCCCTGCCTGTTTTTTTAGTCGCCCGAACAAGTAAGACAGGACAACCAGGCCAATGGCCAAGGAAAAGACCTGCGTGGTCCGGAGCCAGCCGAAGGCCAGAATCTGGCTGTCCCGAAAAACTTCCACCACAGTCCGGGCTAAACAATAAAGACCAACGTAAAGGCCAAAAATGAATCCGTCAAAATACCGGCCCCTGCCCTGCTGGACGCGGCGGTCAAAAACAACCAGCACCGCAAAGATCAGCACATTGGCCAGGATTTCGTAAAGCTGGGTCGGGTGCCGCAAGGTCGGATCATCAGCGGCACATGGTAAAGCCCACGGCAGATTGGACGCAACCCCATAGCAACAGCCACTGAGCAAACAACCGATACGCCCCAGACTATGGCCTAACGGGATATAGAGCGCGATCAGATCGGCCAGCCGCCAGGTGGCAATCTGCGCCCGTTTCGTATACCAAACCCCGACCAGCACGCCACCGATGACCGCCCCGAAAAAGGAACCGGTAAAACCGGAAAAGATCGCCGCCGGATTGTATAGATAGGTCCGAAATTCATAAAGCACATTCACCAGTTTGGCAAAGATTAAACCACCAATGATCACATAAAACGCCAAATCGGTGATCTGGTCAAAAGTGGCGATTCCTCTTTTTTGTGCCTTCGCCCCGACCCACAAAAGACCACAGAGTAAAGTGAGGGCCACCATGAAGCCATAAGAATAAATGTTAAACCGGCCGAAAGAGAACAAGACAGGAAACATTTTGCCATCCTCCCACTAACTCAAAAATACCCCTCATCTTTCGTCTTGAAGGTGCATGACACTAAAAAAGATAATTAAAGCACCAATAAAGATCGCCGTGTCGGCCAGGTTGAAAAGGGGGAAATTATCCAGCGGCCAAAAATCGAGATCAACAAAGTCAATGACCTGACCGCCATTACCGAGCCGGTCGATTAAATTGCCCGCCGCCCCACCCAAACATAAAGCCAGGCCCAACCGGAAAGGAGAAGGGTACTGCGCAATCTCCCGCCGCAACAGAAAGACGAGGAAAAAAAGGACCAGCGGCATCAGCGTCAAGAAAAAGGTGCGGTGCGACAAGATCCCGAATGCGGCCCCCGGGTTATTGATCCGGGTAAAGGAAAGGACCCCGGGAATAACCGTTACGGTTTGGTGCAGAGCCAACGCGCGTTGCACCAGCCCCTTGGTCAGTTGATCCACACCGACTATTATGACAAAAAGCACATAATAAAACAAGCTGCATCCTCCACCAATTGTTCCTTTAATTAAACCACAAATTATGGCATTAAACAATTCCTTTTGAACGTTCCACCTTATGTTGCCTCTACCAACCTTTATTTCCCCAAGGTTAAATGGTGTTCTCCGCTGCCTTAAATTTGTTGGCATTGTATTCTTAGCGAAGCGTGGGTTGCAAGCAAGTCAAGCGACATGGAATTGCGCGCCGCATCCAACGCCCTAAAAAAGGGTCAACTGGTTCGTGGCGGGCAACCCCTTCAGACACCCTTGGCGCGACAACACTTCGATCACGGCCGAGGACAACCGGGCCCGTGTTTTGAGATCCTCCACCGAATAGAATTCGCCCTCGGCGCGGGCTTCCACCAAAGTGCGCGCCGCCGCCTCGCCCAAACCCTGAATCGTCGTCAGCGGCATCAACAAGCCTCGGGGTGTGATTAAAAAACGGGTCGCATCGGATCGGTACAGATCAACCGGGAGAAAGCGGATGCCCCGGAGCATTGCCTCGTGCGCCACTTCCAAGGTGGCATACAGTCCCTTCTCTTTGGCGGTCATCTCGTTCCCTTTGGCCTTCAATTCTTTCATCTTTGCTTTCAACTGCTCCGGCCCGCCCAGGACCAACTCGGCATCAAAATCATTGCTGCGGATGGTGAAAAAAGTCGCATAAAAGGCCTCCGGGTAGTGGACTTTAAAATAAGCGATGCGGAACCCCATCATCACATAGGCGACGGCATGGGCCTTTGGGAAAAGGTACCGGATCTTTAAACAAGAGTCAATATACCACTGGGGGACATCATACTCCTTCATCAACTGGATATCTTCCGCATCCAAACCGCGCCCTTTCCGTACTTTTTCCATAATCGTAAAGGCGGCCTTCGGTGGCAAGCCCCGGTAGATTAGATCGGTCATAATCTTATCCCGGGTGGAAATAACCTCCAACAAAGTGGCTTGCTTGTTTTTGATCAATTCCTGGGCATTCCCCAACCACACGTTGGTACCATGGGAGAGACCGGAGATATAGACCAGCTCGGCAAAGGTCTGCGGTTTGGTCTCTTCCAACATCTGCCGGGCAAACTCCGTACCAAACTCGGGAATCCCCAGGGTGCCCAGGTCAAACCCGAGATCTTCCGGGGTAACCCCCAAGGGTGCCGCCGAGGAGAAAAGTTTCAGTGTTTCCGGGTCATCCAAAGGCACCTTCTTCGGATCGACCCCGGTCAAATCCTGGAGCATCCGGATGACGGTCGGATCATCATGGCCGAGAATATCCAGTTTGACGAGGCGTCCCTCCAAAGCCCCGTGGTAGTCAAAATGGGTGGTGATCCATTCGGCCGAACGGTCGTTGGCCGGATACTGAACAGGGGTAAAGTCATAAATCTCTTGCCCTTCCGGAACAACGATCATCCCGCCCGGATGTTGCCCGCTGGAACGCCGCACCCCCGTACACCCTTGGACCAAACGGTCAATCTCGGCCTGCCTTAATTTCAGTCCTTTCTCTTCGATATAACCACGGACAAAGCCGAACGCCGTCTTCTCGGCCAACCCGGTGATCGTTCCCGCCCGGAAGACATTGCCTTTGCCGAACAACTCCTCCGTAAACCGGAGAACCACCGGCTGGTATTCACCGGAGAAATTAAGGTCAATATCGGGCTCTTTATCCCCTTCAAATCCCATAAAGGTCGCAAACGGAATATCCTGACCATCCTTGAGCAGCACCGCGCCACACCGCGGGCAAACTTTATCCGGAAGGTCAAAACCCGAGCCGATGGCGCCGGTCGCCATAAATTCGGTATAATAACACTCGGCGCAACGGTAGTGGGCCGGCAGGGGATTAACTTCCGTAATCCCGCACATGGTGGCCACAAAGGACGACCCGACCGAACCCCGGGAGCCCACCAGATAACCGTCGTCCAACGACTTTTTCACCAGTTTGGCCGCGATCAGATACAGGACGGCGTATCCGTGGCCGATGATACTTTTCAGTTCCAACTCAAGACGATCCACCACCACCGACGGGAGAGGCGAACCGTATAGCTCCTCCGCGCGGCGGTAAGCCATGGTACGGATCTCCTCGTCCGCCCCGGGAATATGCGGGGGGTAGAATTGATCGGGAATCGGTTTGACCTCGCCGATCCACGCCGCAACTTGTTTCGGCGCTTCAATCACCACCTGGCGGGCCAGTTCTTCACCTAAATACGCAAATTCGGCCAGCATTTCTTCGGTCGTCCGCAAGTATAAGGGGGGCTGCTGGTCGGCATCCTCGTACCCCTGCCCGGCAAGTAAAATGCGGCGGAAGATGGCGTCCTGGGGACGGAGGAAGTGTACATCACCGGTGGCGACCACCGGTTTGTTCAATTCTGCTCCCAACCGGCAAATCTTCTCATTCAAGGCCATCAATTGCTCGCGGCTGAGCCGTCCCTCGCGGACTAAGAATTCATTGTTCGCCAAAGGCTGAATCTCCAAATAGTCATAGAAGGCGGCAATTTCCCGCACCTTACTCTCATCGACCCCGTTGAGCAAAGCGGTAAAAAGCTCCCCGGCTTCACAGGCCGAACCCACAATGAGCCCTTCCCGGTACCTGTTTAAAAGGGAACGGGGAATCCGGGGGTGGCGGTGGAAATGTTCCACATGGGATGCCGAAACCAACCGGTATAAATTACGCAACCCCGTTTGGTTTTGGGCCAAAAGAACAATATGATAGGGGTGTAAATTCTCCACCTTTTGCTCGTACGTCAAAGTGTTCAGATCCACCCAGCGCGTCAAGGATTGTTCCTTACAAAGGGCCAGCGCTTTCTCGAGGATCTGCCAAGCGGTGAGGGCATCATCCCCCGCCCGGTGGTGTTGCTCCTGAATAATGCCAAGTTCTTTCGCCAACATATCCAGACGGTGGCTCTTCAGGTGCGGCCAGAGCGCCCGGCTGAGCGCCAGCGTATCGGCGACGGGCGGGTTAAACTCTACTTGTAAATGTTTTTTGAGCTTTGCCCGGAGAAAACTGTAGTCAAATTGGGCGTTGTGGGCAACAAAAACCGCATCCCCCACAAAGGTCATGAACTCGGTCAATACTTCCCCGGGCGGCGGGGCGTCTTTCACCATCTCCTCGGTTATCCCGGTCAACTGCTCAATTTTATAGGGAACCGGCCGGGTCGGGCGGACCAGTCGGGTAAAGGTCTCGGTCACCACCCCGTTGACAATCTTAACCGCCCCGATCTCCAAAAGCTCGTTCCATTCCGGATTGAAACCGGTGGTTTCGATATCAACCACCACGATTGGCCGCTCATGAAAAGCGCAGGCGGGAGCACTGGTGACGATCGGTTCCTGGTCATTGACCAGGTAGCCTTCTATGCCATAGATAATCTTGATCCCATATTTCTTGCCCAAACGGGCCGCCTCGGGAAAAGCATAAACCACCCCGTGGTCGGTAATGGCCAGGGCTTCATGGCCCCAGTCGGCGGCCATCTTGATCGCCTTCTCCAGTTCGACGATACTGTCCATCGCCGACATCTTTGTGTGCAAGTGCAACTCAATCCGTTTCTCGGCGGCATCATCCGTTATTTTGGGACTCGGCACCTGCTGGATACTGTTGGCCATCAAAACAGTTTCTTTGGCATACTCATCATATTGCAAATCACCTTTAACCCGTAACCACATCCCTTTCTCGATTGCGGGCGCAGTTTCCTGTTTGGGTGGGACAAAGGCCTTGACCGAGATGGAATCGGAATAATCGGTCAGGTCAAAAAGAAGCAAGTTACGGCCGGATTTCATGGTCCGGACTTCCGTCTTTAAAACTTCCCCTTCAATCACAACCGTTTCCATCTCGGCGGTCACGGTGTTAATTGGGACCGGCTCTTCTTTAATCTTCCGCCCCAAGAGCACCGCATTGGTCTGTGGCGCCTCCGGCACGGTCTTCGTTTCCACGACCGGGATGCTCGGTTCGTAAAAATATTCGGGCGGGGCGGGCGGTTCCAAAGGTTCTTCTTCAATTTCATAATTGAGCTTGAAACCCTTACCATCAAGCGGCGGTAAGCAGGCCAGCAGTTGTTTTTCCCGCGCCCGGATGTAATCCACCGCTAAAGACGAATTGACCCGGAGGGTAAGACGGTTGGTGGTCCGGTCCAATGACAGGGGCGGTGAAGCGAGCCAGGCAAATACCGATGGAAAACGCTCTTTCAACACTGCGCTCAGGGTTTCCTCTGTGACCGTTGGCGCAGAGGCGGGCTGGGCGTTGGCGGCCGCCGGGAGCAGCTCCACTTTGCACTTGGCATTGAGTAATCCGGAAAACTGCGCCGCCAAACGCTCTTGGATCTCCTGATTCCAACCGCCGTTCGCCTTTAGGCGTAAAACGACCTCTCGCGTTTCACAGTCGACAATGATCTGTTCAATCTCGGTCTCCGCCAAACTCTGCGTTTCAGGAAAGAAAAGGGAGATCTGATCAATCCCCCTTAGCTCCGCTAAAGTCTTTGCCTTCGGTACAATCCGATACTCTTTTGCCATCATGACCTCCGCCGGTTTTTGTTGCAAAGCAAATTACCAAAAGCTTCTTTATTACTGCATCATTGCAGTTTAACCGTGACCAAAGCACGGAGAATCTGCCAGTACATCCGCATCCGCGCGGCAACCCCCCGCGCCAGTCCCAGCTTCTCCTCCTTGAGCACCTGGCTCAGGTGCGGAAGATCAACCCAGACCACTTTATACCGGTTAACCTGGGCCAAACGGTTCATAACCACTTCAAATCCGTATCCGCTCTGGGCCAACTCGGGATGGGCGACCAACAACTCCCGCCGGATCGCCCGCTGCCCGTTAAGTTTTGGTGCCATATGTTGTGAAAGATCGGTGGCCAGCCGTCCTCCGCTAAAACAACCGATCGTCATCATCGCTTCCTGGGTAAAGATGGGCTCAAGCAGGGTTTTCACATGCTGGGCGGTTAACCCGATCAGGTCGGCGTCGAGGAGGAGGATAACTTCGGCCGTGGTCGCCGCGACTCCCGCCATCACCGCCGCCCCTTTTCCTTTGTTCTTTGGTAATTCAATCACCTGGGCCCCCATCTTTCTGGCCACCGCGGCAGTTTGGTCCGTTGACCCGTCGCTCACCACGATCACCTGAGATAATTCGGAACAGCCCCGGAGCGGCGCCAAGACCCGGCCGATATTTTTCGCCTCGTTATAGGCGGGAATAACGGCAGCAACCTCCAACCTAATCACCCCGGCTTTCCTGATAATAACTGGATTAAGTTTCGGACGCTAAGCACCGACCGGATCATGCTCTTTGATATAGGCTAATACCCGTGCCGTGATCTCCGCCAAAGGCCAACGGAAATCTTCTCCCGTCATCCGGACCTTCACTTCCACTTCGCCCTGGGCCAAACTCTTCGGTCCAACCGTCAGGCGCAGGGGAATGCCGATCAAATCCGCATCCTTAAACTTAACCCCCGGCCGCTCGTCACGATCGTCATAAAGTACTTCCACACCGGCGGCGGTAAGTTCCCGGTAGATCTGTTCCGCCGCGGCTTTCTGTTCCTCGCCCAGGGCCAAAATAATCACCTGGAAGGGAGCAATCGGCAGCGGCCACTTGATCCCGTTTTCATCGTTATTCTGCTCAATCGCCGCGGCCATAATGCGGCTGATCCCGATCCCATAACAGCCCATGATAAAGGGTTTTTCCACGCCATCCTCATCGCGGAAGGTCGCGTTTAACGCACTGCTGTACTTGGTCCCCAGTTTAAAGATGTGTCCGACTTCCACCCCTCTGGTCTCCTGAAGCGGCTGCCCGCAATGGACGCAAGCGTCACCCGCTTTCGCCAGTCGGAGATCGGCGAAGGTATCCACGGTAAAATCCCGCTCCAGGTTAACATGGCGGAGATGAAAGTCTTGCTCGTTCGCACCACAAATTGCGTTCTTCATCGTCTGAATTCTGAGGTCGGCGAAGACTTTAACCCCTTTTTCCTTAAGGCCGACCGGTCCGACGTAGCCGACCGGTAATCCAAGTTTTTCGGCGATCTCTTCCGGTGCGGCCAACCAATAAGGCTGATTCAACAAATTCCCCAGTTTAATTTCGTTAAGATCATCATCACCCCGGACGAGAACCGCAATGAACTCGGACTCGGTTTTATAAAAGAGGGTTTTGATTAGTTTTTCGGGAGCCACCTTGAGGAAGGCCGTCACTTCCGCCACCGTCGCCTGGTTGGGCGTGGCCACCTTTTCAACCGCCAGCAGCGGTTCGGCCGCCGTTTCCGGCAAAGCGGCCGTGGCTTTTTCATCATTCGCCGCATAATTGCAGCCTTCACAGTAAAGGATCACTGCTTCGCCCGCCGGAGCCAGCACCATAAATTCATGGCTCACCTCACCGCCAATGGCCCCCGAATCGGCTTCCACCGCCCGGAACTTTAGACCGCAGCGGGTAAAGATCCTTGTGTAGGCCTCATACATCGCCTCGTAGCTCCGGTTTAACCCTTCCTCATCCCGGTCGAAAGAATAGAGGTCTTTCATGATAAACTCCCGGGCCCGCATCACTCCGAAACGCGGCCGGATCTCGTCCCGGTATTTGTTCTGAATCTGGTAAATACGCAAGGGCAGGTCGCGGTAGGAACGGACCTCGTTCTTGAGCAGAGTGGTGATCATCTCTTCATGGGTGGGTCCCAGGCAGAAATCCCGTCCGTGGCGGTCTTGCAAACGGAACATCTCATCACCATAGACGTCCCACCGGCCCGTCTGGTGCCAAATCTCAGCCGGCTGAACAATCGGGAGCAAAACTTGCATCCCGCCCGCCCGGTCCATCTCTTCCTCAACAATGCGGATGATCTTTTTCAGTACCCGTTGGGCCAAGGGTAAAAAGCTGTAGATCCCCGCCGCAGCTTTCCGGATCATCCCGGCCCGCAGCATCAACTTGTGACTGTCCAGTTCCGCTTCGGAAGGGACCTCCCGCAGGGTTGGAATATAGTACTGGCTGTATCTCATGATTTACCTCCTTCTTCTTCCTCTAGTTCCTCCAGCCGGAAATCGGCCTGATTAAACTTTAGATTAACACCATATTTTTCCCGGATCAACCGGGCCAGCTCCTCGGCAAAGGCCGGAAGTAGCCGGGGTTGTTTCTCCTTGCGAAGGATTTCGCCGTTCCGGAAGATCAATCCTGCTTCTTTTCCACCGGCGATCCCGAGATCCGCCCGGGCGGCTTCGCCGGGGCCGTTCACCACACACCCCATCACCGCCAAATGCAACGGGTAAGGCAGATCCTGAACCAGTTCCTCTACGCCCTCAACCAATTCTTCCAAGCCGATCTGACAGCGTCCGCAGGTCGGACAGGCCACGACCACCGGACCGTGTTCCCGTAAATGGAGAGCTTTTAGGATCTCATAAGCCGCGGTCACTTCATGCCGCGGATCCCCGGTCAGCGACACCCGGATTGTATCGCCGATCCCCTGTTGCAGCAAGATCCCCAGCCCGACCGCGGACTTGATCGTGCCCCGCCACCTGATGCCCGCTTCGGTGATGCCTAAATGGAGGGGAAAATCCCACCGCTTGGCAAAGGCCTTATTAACCTCAATGGTCTCCACCACATCCGATGATTTCAACGAGACTACAATCTGATCAAAGCCGTCCGCCGTAACCAGGGCCAATTGGTCCTCCACACTCGCCAGCATCGCCTGGATCACATCCCCTTTATAGCGCGTCAAATAATCCCGGTGCAGCGAACCGGCGTTAGCCCCGATCCGCAAGGCCACGCCATTGGCTTTGGCGGCCCGGACCACGGTCCTTACCCGGTCGGCCCCGCCAATATTCCCCGGGTTCAGGCGAATCTTGGCCACCCCGGCGTCGATCGCCGCCAACGCCAGGCGGTAATCGAAATGGATATCGGCGACCACGGGGAGTTTTGAGTACCGGACGATCTCCTTGAGCTTGGCCGCGGCTTCCTGGTCCGGAACGGCAACACGGATCAATTCGCAACCGGCCGCGGCCAACGCCTCGATCTGCCCAAGGGTAGCCGCCACCGCCCGCGTGTCGGTGTTGGTCATCGACTGGACCACAATTGGTGCCCCGCCACCGATTACCAGGTTCCCAACCCGGACCGGCCGGGTCTGCTTTCTTTCCATCATGATTTCCCCATTTCTGCCATGTTTGTCAAAGATTAAAATAGCTGCCTAAAGCTTGTCCGGCGTTGGTCTCCGTTGGGCGCAAAGGTCGCAAAAACCTTGGTTCTTCCGGACTTGAGCCGGCGCTTCCTTCCCACACCGCAGACAGAAAACTCCGGCAGTTTCGGCACAGGCCCGGCACAGTCCCAATTTGGGGATCGCTACCGGGTCGGGCCGGCCACAAGCCGGGCAAAGGCAGTTGCGGCAGTAGCCCATTCCCGCTTTCACTTCGGTGGGGGCAAACCGGCCGCAACCAAGGCAGACCCAGTTCCGTTCTTTTTTCCTGATCATCTCTTGGACACAGAATTCACAAAGATTATACGCTTTTAAAATCCTGGTTTGCTGAACGGTATTCCCGCAACGGGCACAATACCGTTTTCCGCGCCTGCCCTTCGCCCGGCCTTCTTTGTTCGGGTCCAGCCACGGACTTTTTCGTTTTCCGGCCACGGTCAAAACCTCCTTTAACCCTTCGGCAGCAAACGCCGGAGCATACTGTTGAGGTCGGCACCAACCACCGTAAGATAAAAGGCCATAATCAAGACCAATCCGATGACTTGTGCCACGATTTTATGTTCCGCTTTAAACTCCCTTCCTCTTAACCCCTCCAGCAGAAAGATGACAATCCAACCGCCGTCCAGCAAGGGTAAAGGAATCGGCAACAAATTGAAGATCCCGAGAAAAAGATTGAAACTGGCCACCATGGTGAAGAACAGGTATAAACCGGACTTTAAAGCCTGGTCGATCATCCCCGCCATCCCGATCGGCCCAATAAACTGCGGCCGCATCTGACCGGCCAGCATCCTAAGGATACTGACCGGAATCGCCACCAGCTGCTGAGCAGTGATGGTCACCCCGTACCGGACGGCGGCAGGCCAGGGAAGTTTTTCTACGGCATAAGCCGGGTAAATGCCGATCCGGGCCACCTCCAAGGTGGCATCGTAGATAGGCATAAGCTCCCGGACAAAATGCTGTCCTCCTCTTACAAACTCGATCCTTAACCTTTGGTTGGCGGCCCGGTGGATCAAACCGGCCAGCTGCGTCCACTTCGTAACCGGTTGCCCGTTGATGGCAACAATCTCATCCCCGGCCGCCAGCCCGGCTTCGTAAGCCGGCGAATTCGGCTCCACAAAACCGATAACGGCCCGCTCACTTTGGAGCTGGGTGGGCAAGCCTAAGACCGCCGCAATGAAAATAAAGGTCAAAAGGGCGCAAAGGATATTGCTCAAGGGGCCGCTGAGCATCATCAAGATCTTCTTTCCATAGGAAAGGTCCCTGAAGAGGCGTTCGCCGGGCTGTGGTTTAGCCGCTTTCCCTTCCAGGACAATCTCCATCCCCGCCACTTTGACATAACCCCCGAAGGGGATCAGGCGTAAAGAATAGACAACCCCTTTTCGTTTGGTGCGGAAGACGGCTGGTCCCATGCCAATGGCAAACTCATGAACCGTGACCCCGAACAAACGGGCACAAAAAAAGTGGCCTCCTTCGTGAATCAGGACGATAAACCCGAAAAGAAGGATAAAAACCGGTATTGTCGTCCACGACAAACCAATTTGCCCCCTTTATCAATAGTCGCCCACGCCGGCAACCGTCCTAGCCTGATTCCCTGGCTATAAACTGCCTGGTTAACCGGCGGGTCCAAGCATCCACTGCCAATATGGTATCCAGATCAAGGCTTTGGCTACTCCCCCGCTCATAGGCGTTCATCGCGCGCTCGATCAGGCGGGGAATGGCCAAAAAACCAATCCGTCTCCCCAGAAACGCGTAGACCGCTTCCTCATTGGCGGCGTTTAAGACCGTCGGCAAGACACCCCCCGCTTTGCCGGCGGCGTAGGCCAGCTCCAGACAGGGAAACCGTTTAAAGTCGGGGGGATAGAACTGGAGATCGGAAAGCTGATACAGATCAAGCCGGGAAAAGGGGTTCGCTTTCCGCTCCGGATAGGTCAAAGCATATTGGATCGGCAACCGCATATCAGCCGGTCCCAGTTGGGCAAGGAGACTCCCGTCGACCAACTCGATCAGCGAGTGGATAATGCTTTGCGGATGGATGACCACTTTAATCCGGTCATAGGGCAGACCGAATAACCAGTGGGCTTCGATCACTTCCAATCCCTTATTCATCAACGTGGCCGAATCGATGGTGATCTTCCCGCCCATCCGCCAAGTGGGATGGGCCAGGGCCGCTTCAGGAGTAACGGTCTTCATTTCTTCCACTGTCCAGCGGGCAAAGGGCCCCCCTGAAGCGGTGAGGTGCACTTGTTTTAGATCCGTTTCCGTGACGGCTTGAAGGCATTGGAAGATGGCGCTATGTTCACTGTCCACCGGAATCAGCTCCGCCGAACTTTCCCCCTTGAGCGCGGCCATAATCAATTCCCCGGCCGCGACCAGGCTTTCCTTATTCGCGAGGGCTACTTTTTTCCCGGCTTGCAGGGCGGCAAGCGTCGGTTGGATGCCGGCGGCCCCTACCACCGCGGAGACGACTACATCCACCGCCGGGTCGGTCACCAATTCAAGCAGGCCGTCGGGGCCGGACAAAAGCTCCCCTTCCCAACCGGCCGTTGCGGCCAAAACTTCCTCGTACTGCTCGCTGTTGGTCACCACCGCTTTGCGGGGAGAATGTTTCCTGATCAGTTCCGCCAAGCGATCCCCCCGGTTGTGGGCGGAAAGGCCATAAACCCGAAAGTCGGCGGCCAGAACCCGGGTCACCACGTCCAGGGTTTGCTGCCCAATCGACCCCGTGGCACCCAGAATAACCAAGTTTTTTTGCATCTTTAATCACCTTGATTCAAGCCTAAAACGTTTTTCAGATTGTAGGTAAACAGACCTTGATACAAAGTACGAATCAGCACACAAAAGATGGACCCAAATAATAGCCCGCCAACCCCTAAGGTCTTAACCCCAATGTACAATGAGGCGAGGACCAGCAACGGATGGAGACCCAAGGTCGCCCCGACCAGCCGAACCTCGAGCAGTTGCCTGATGCCCAAGGTAAAAAGGAAAAGACACGTCAAAAAGCAAGCGCTCCTCATCTTTCCCACCGCCAGTTGCCATCCAATCCAAGGCAGGTAAACCAGGGCCGGGCCCACCAGGGGGAGAAAATCCAAAAGGCCGAGGAGGCTTCCGACCACCCAAGGTTTCGTAAAACCCAACACCGCCAAGCCCACCATCGAAAGCAGTCCGGTAATCATCGCCAGCAATAGCTGGGTTTTGAGGAAGCGCCACCCAGTCGCCAGGGTTTGCCGGTGGAGGGTGCTGATCGTCTGTCGCCAGTGGAAAGGAAAGAAGGAAAAAAAGAAGCGCCGAATTTTGTCCCGGTCCCGGCTAAGAAAATAGGCGGTAAAACCACTGAGTAGTAAGTTGAAGAGAAAGACGGGGAAGCCGCGGAATACATTCAAAACCCGGGCCAGGAGGCTGCTGACCGCATTCCGGAGATTCTCCATCCACAACCGGTCGTATTGCCAAAAATCTTCCGGCAATTGCAGCCGGGCGGCGAGCTCCATTTTCAAGCGTTCCCAGCCCTGACCTAGGCGCTGGATCTGCGTCGGCAACACCAGCAAAAGCTCCTTGGTCTCCTGGTAAAGTCCGGCAAAGAAAAGGGTCAACCCAAGACCAAGGAAGCAGAGGGTAAGCAACAAAACAATAATAACCGCCGGTTGCCGCGGAAAACCACACCACCGGCCAAGCAAAGTCACCGGCTTCTCGATCAAATAGGCAATTATAAGCCCGAAAAAAAAGGGTCTAACCAGCGGAAAAAGGTATTTGATCAGTAAAAATAACAGGAAGATGCACAGAAAAAAAACGATATTTAAACGGATTTGTTTCGGAACCGCCACCGCCACCACCCGGTTTAAGCATACGTCCGAAACGGGCAAATCATGCTCCGTATTTATCTAAGCAGAAATAAAGCCAGGTAGTAAACGACCGGTAAGGAAAACAAGGCACTGTCAAAACGATCAATGACGCCGCCGTGGCCGGGAAGAAAGCGGCCTGAATCTTTAACACCGGCAATCCGCTTCAGAAAAGAGGCAAACAAATCCCCGATCTGCCCGACAAAACTGGCCAAAATTCCGGTACCGACCAACCAGAAAAGGGGCAGCTGGAAAAAGAGGCCCAAAATAACGCCGGTGAGCGTCCCGACGACAAGTCCCCCCACGGCCCCTTCGACGGTTTTTTTGGGGCTGAGCCGGGGGGCAAGCGGGGTCTTCCCCATTGCCGAACCGATAAAATAAGCCCCGGTATCGGTTCCCCAGATCACCGCAAAAGCAAAAAGCAACAATTGCCATCCGTACGGGGTGGTCAGCTGCCGGATGAGGAGCGGATAAACAAAAAGAAAGCCGGTGTAAAACAGGATAAAAAGATGGCTGACGAGCGAAATCAAGTTTGCCTGGGTAATTCCTTTGCCCATTAACAAGAGGAAGGAGGTGAAAAGTAAAGTAAAGGCCACCAAAGCCAGCCAGTCACCACTGCTGAAAGAACTGCCGCTCGCCGCCGGCTGTCCCCAGAATGCTTTCCCGGCGAGCAGAGCCAGGTTAAAAAAGAGCACCAGCGAAAATCGGACATCAACTCCGGTCTTTTTAAAGATTTTCCCGACTTCCACCGCCGCCAGGACAGAAAGGACCCCAACGGCCACCGTCAGTAATATCCCGCCTTTGATCACGAGAAAAAGAAAAAGAATAGCCCCCATAATTCCCGATAGGATGCGTGTTTTCACTTTGTTCTCCCTTCCTTAATCCCCCCAAACCGACGGGATCTCGTTTTGTATGCCGCCAGTGCCGCACGGAACTCAGCCGGACTGAAATCGGGCCAGAGGGTTGAAGTAAAGTATAACTCGGTATAAGCGGTCTGCCAAAGCATAAAGTTACTGATCCGCTGTTCCCCGCTGGTCCGAATCAAGAGATCCGGATCGGGTTGGTCTGTTGTAAAAAGGAAACGGGCAAACTGTTCTTCCGTAATCGTTTCCGGTGCTAACCCTTCCTTTTGGGCCTTTTTGACTAATTCCCGCACCGCCCGGATAATTTCCGATCGGCCGCCGTAATTGATGGCCAGATTTAAGGTTAATTTTTTATTCTGCGCGGTTCGCGCTTCCACTTCTGTAATCAAGGCCGTCAATTTCGCCGGCAGTTGGTCCTTATTGCCAATAAACCGGATCCGCACATCTTCATTGTGCAATTCGGTGGCAACCTGCTGCAAACTTTGGTAAAAGAGGTTCATCAAAAAAGATACTTCCTGCTTCGGGCGTTTCCAATTTTCCGTCGAGAAGGCGTACAAAGTCAAATATTTGATCCCCAACCGTACACATTCCTGCGTAATCTCGCGGGCGACTTGCAAACCGGCTTCGTGGCCGGCGGTACGGGGTAAGTTCCGTTTCCGGGCCCAACGCCCGTTGCCATCCATAATAATGGCCACGTGGGTCGGCAGCCCGGGATCCCCCGGTTGGATGCCTTGGACCGCCGTTTTACCCCGGACCCGGTACCAAAGGCCTTTTGGGGAAAGGAAAGCTATTTTCAAGAATTAGACCTCCATAATTTCCTTCTCTTTATTGGCGGTTAAAGTATCGATCTCAGCTATGTATTTATCCGTCAATTTCTGGATATCATCTAACCCTTTTTTACTCTCGTCCTCGGTGATGTCGCCGTTTTTCTCCAGCTTTTTGATGCACTCATTGGCATCGCGGCGGATATTGCGGATCGCGACCCTTTTCTCCTCCGCATCTTTCTTCAAAAGTTTAACGAGCTCACGGCGGCGTTCCTCGGTCAACTGGGGAACAACCAGACGGATGACGTTCCCATCATTGGTTGGATTAAAGCCCAAGTCCGCTTTTAAAATTGCCCGTTCCACCTCGCCCAGGATGGACTTGTCCCATGGCTGGACCACAATCATCCTTGGTTCCGGTGCCGAAATATTGGCCACTTGGTTCAGGGGCATCTGGGAACCGTAATAATCCACGGTCACCCGGTCCAAAATCGCCGGATTGGCCCGGCCGGTCCGGATCGTGGCAAAATCACGTTTTGCCACTTCGATCACTTTTTGCATCTTTTGGTTGGTTTGTTCCCAAACCTCTTTAATGGCTTCCACAATCAATCATCTCCCTTCACAAAAGTTCCAATTTTCTCGCCCATTACGATTCTTTTAATATTTCCTTCCTCGTTAAGGTTAAAGACGATAATCGGAATTTTGTTGTCCATGCACAAGGAGGTCGCAGTAGAATCCATTACCCGCAAACGTTTATTCAAGATCTCAATAAAATTAAGATCATCAAATTTCTTCGCATCGGGATTGAGGACGGGATCCTGTTCATAGACCCCATCAACTTTGGTGGCCTTTAAGACAATCTCGGCTTCAACCTCAATCGCCCGTAGAGCCGCGGCCGTATCCGTCGAAAAGAAGGGATTACCCGTTCCGGCCCCAAAGATCACCACCCGTCCTTTTTCCAGGTGGCGGATGGCCCGGCGCCGGATATAAGTCTCGGCTACTTCCCGCATCTCGATCGCGGTTAATACCCGCGTGTCCAGTCCGATTTTTTCGAAGGCATCCTGGAGGGCTAAAGCGTTCATGACCGTGGCCAGCATCCCCATATAGTCAGCCGTTGCCCGGTCAATTCCTTGCGCACTCGCGGTCGCACCCCGCCAAAAGTTCCCGCCGCCGACCACCACCGAAACTTCGACCCCTAAATTGACGACCTCCTGGATCTGGCGGGCAATACTCATGATCACTTCATGGTCAAGACCAAACCCTTTCTCCCCGGCCAAAGCTTCGCCGCTGAGTTTAAGCATAATCCGTCGGTATTTAGGTTTTTCCATCCGGCTTTACCCCCAGTGCAAATTGATCTTCTCGCTCGTCCAAAAAAATCCTGCAAAAAAAGGGAACACCAACGGTGTCCCCTAAGCTTTGATCTGGGACATAACCTCAGCCGCAAAATCATCGGACTTCTTTTCGATCCCTTCACCCTTTTCATATCGGGCAAAGCGGACAATTTTGATCTCGCCGCCAAGTTTTTTCCCGGTCTCGGCTACCAAGGTCGCAATCGTCTGTGTATTATCTTTGACAAAAGCTTGCTCTTCCAAGCAGATCTCTTGATACATTTTGTTCAAACGGCCGAGAGTAATCTTTTCGGCAATGTGCGCGGGCTTACCTTCGTTCATCGCCTGGGCAATATAGATCTTTTTCTCCGCTTCAATCAACGACTCCGGCACGTCGGCGCGGCGAACAAACTGGGGTTTGGCCGCGGCGACCTGCATCGCCAGATCCTTGGCTAAAATCGCCAGTTCCTCTTTACTTCGCAGGCTGGAATCGCTAACGGCAAGTTCGATCAGGACCCCAATCTTACCGTTCATATGGATATACTCCTGCACAAAACCGTTGGCATCCGTTTGGTAATGGGCAAAACGCCGGACGGTCACCTTTTCCCCTGTCTTCGCCACAAGCTCAGCGACATATTCACCCACGGTTTGCTGTCCCTTAAAGGGTTGATCCAGTAAGTAGGGGGCTTGTGCTCCTTCGTCCTCAGCAGAAACCGATTTTGGTGCATGCTTCACGATATGTTCGGCCAGTTCCTGGACAAAACCATGAAAATCATCGGTTTTCGCCACAAAGTCGGTTTCGCAGTTAACTTCCACCAGGGCACCGTTGGTCCGGTCCGCATTGACATACGCACCAACCAAACCATCGGCCGCAATCCGCCCCGCTTTCTTCGCCGCCGAAGCCAACCCTTTTTCCCGTAAATACGCAACCGCTTTTTCCAGATCACCATTGCACTCATTCAGTGCCCGTTTACAATCCATGACCCCTGCCCCGGTCCTCTCCCGGAGCTCTTTCACCATAGTAGCGGTGATTTCCATCATATCCCTTCCTTTCACCGATTTTTGTCTCCGTACGGTCTTCTCCACCCTATTATCCCCATCATGGTCAGCACTGACACCAACGGCTTTGCTTTAAAACCAGCCCCTGCGTGACCATCGGCATCTGTTCAGGTCGGCTAAGCTTGTATTGACGAAGGGATTGGTGAAATAGCCGGATGTCCGGTGGAGAGGCCGCCAAACATATTGATTTGAAAAAAGGGTGAGGGAAGGCTTAATCACCCCGCCGCTCACCCCTTTTGTTAATTTTCCGCCGAGACCATTTCCTCTTCAGTCAGGGCGTCTTCGTCATCAAATTCGACTGGCATTTCCTCTTCAGCGGCCGCATCGGTTTCGTCACCGGCGGGTTGCGCTTCAGAGAACTGTTCGCCCTGACGGCCTTCGATCACCGCGTCGGCAATGGTCGCCGAAAGGAGCCGCACGGCCCGAATGGCGTCGTCATTACCGGGGATCACATAATCAACCTCATCCGGATCACAGTTGGTGTCGACAATCGCCACAATCGGAATATTCAACTTCCGTGCCTCCGCCACGGCGATCCGTTCTTTCCGCGGGTCAACTACAAAGAGGGCATCCGGCAACCGGTTCATCTCTTTAACTCCGCTCAGGAACTTCTCCAGTCTTTCCCGCTCTTTTTCCAACTGGAGTACTTCCTTCTTCGGAAGCACGGTGAAGGAACCATCCTCGGCCATCCGCTCAATCTTTTTCAACCGCTCGACCCGCGAACGAATCGTGGCAAAGTTGGTCAGCATGCCACCCAGCCACCGTTGGGACACGTAAAACATGCCACAACGGGTCGCCTCCTCACGGATGGCATCCTGCGCTTGTTTTTTCGTCCCGACGAACAAGACGGTGCCGCCGTTCGCAGCAGTCTCACGGAT
The DNA here is from genome assembly GCF_013664685.1 of Capillibacterium thermochitinicola. Classification (NCBI taxonomy): domain Bacteria; kingdom Bacillati; phylum Bacillota; genus Capillibacterium; species Capillibacterium thermochitinicola. The sequence continues at coordinate 49,157 of NZ_JAAKDE010000008.1, read as the reverse complement.
AAAATGATAGGCCTCTTCCACCATTTTTACGGTCTTCTGGAGGTCGATAATATAAATCCCATTCCGTTCCGTAAAAATGTAGGGCGCCATCTTGGGATTCCAACGTCTTGTCTGGTGACCGAAATGAACACCTGCTTCCAAAAGCTGTTTCATGGTGATCACTGCCACAGCTGGTCACCTCCTTCCTCCTTGGTTTTGCCTCCGCTTTCTTCCTCCCCTTACCAAACCCCTCTTGGGCACCTTGGTAAGGGTCCAAAAGCGTGTGTAATTTACACCACTCATGAGTATATCACGGTGCTTGGTTTCTGGCAAGCATTTCTTTTCTTAATTGGGACCGGAAGGCTCCTCTTGCCTCTGGTTTAAGGAAAAGAAGAGATGCGGCCGGCCGTTAAAAGGTTCCGCGCCCACCATCGTTTCCACCCCAAAGACCGCCGTCACGTTCGGGCTGGAAAGGACCTCCTCCGGCGCCCCTTCGGCGTAAATCCGTCCTTCTTTAAGCATGATTAATTGCTGGCAATAACGGGCCGCCAAGTTGAGATCGTGAAAGACCGCCAGCACGGTCAGGCCTTTGGACCGGATCAAGTCCGTAAGCAACGTGCAGATCTCCAGCGTCTGATTGACATCCAGGTAAGAGGTGGGCTCATCCAAAAGGAGAAGGCGGGGGGTTTGCGCCAAAGCCTGGGCAATCAGGACCCGCTGGCGCTCACCCCCGCTGAGTTCCGTAACCAAACGATCCGCCAGCTCCCAGGTGTTCGTAGCCCGCATTGCTTCCCGGACAACCACCCGGTCTTCTTGACGTTCGCCGGTCCATCGCCGGGTATAGGGGAAACGCCCCATCATCACCACTTCCCGGACGGTAAAGGCAAAAGGCGTCTCCCACTGTTGGGGAACCACCCCCATCCACCGGGCTAGGGCACGCAGCTTAATCCCGGCCAAATCCTGACCCATAAAGGTAATCCGCCCGCGCGTCGGGGTCAAAGTTTTATTCAGACACTTCAGTAAAGTGGTTTTCCCGGAACCGTTCGGTCCGACGATTCCGGTAAACCCTCCTTTGGGCACCGCGAAATTAAGATCGGTCAAAATTGGCCGCTTCCCGAAGGAAAAGGAAAGGCCCTCCACCGTAAGGATTGGTCCCGCCACGCCATCCGCTCCCCCTTAGTACCAAGCAGATCGACCCTTATGTAAGAGATATAGAAAGAATGGTCCGCCAATAAAAGAGGTTAAAACGCCAACCGGCAGTTCAACCGGGGAGAGTAAAGTCCGGGCCAGCGTATCGGCGACAAGCAGCAACAAACCACCGGCCAACGCCGAGGCCGGAAGCAAGGACCGGTGGTCGGGCCCAATCAGGAGGCGCACAATATGGGGAGCCACCATCCCGATAAAACCGATCGCCCCGCTGACACTGACCGCCGCCGCCACTAAAACAGAGGCTGTGATAACAAGCCGGCGCTGAAACTCCCCGACCGCCAACCCGAGCTGGTGAGCTTTCTCCTCGCCCAAGAGAAGCAGGTTAAGCTGGCGGGCCAAACTCCAACTGTACAAAAAGGCTCCGCCGAGATAAGGAAGGATGATGCCCACCTCGGCCCACCGGGCATAGGAAAACCCGCCCATCATCCAAAACATAATCTTGCCCAGCTCTTCCTGGCGAAAGAATAATAACAACGAGGTCATGGCCGAAAAAAAAGCGCCCACCGCAATCCCGGCCAAAAGCATAATCGTCAACGCGGGGCGTCGCCCGCTCCGGCCCAAGATATACACAAGGGCCGTCGCCAGTAATGCCCCGCCGAAGGCAAAGAGCGGGCGGGCACTCAGACCGAAGAAGCGGAAGTTAACCCCGGAAAGAACGGCAATGGTGGCGCCCAGCGCCGCCCCGGAAGAGGTCCCCAAGATGTACGGGTCGGCGAGCGGATTTCGGAACAAACCCTGAAAAAGAACACCGGCTACGGCCAAGGCCGCCCCCACCATTAGGGCCAGCAGGATCCGGGGTAATCGCAGATCAAAAAGGATCTTGGCCTGAAACGAATCGAGGGGAAAACTCAGTTGCACGGGGCCTAAACCCAAAGCAACCAGCCCGGTTAGGCCAACCCCTATCATCAACCCGGCCAGCAGCAGCCGGTATTTGGTTTTCGTCTTCATTCCTGAACCTGTTCCCCTAGGCGTGCCAGATCTTGCAAAGCTCCAATAAGCCTCGGCCCTGGCCGGGAAAAGATATCGATATTAACCTGGAAAACCTGGTTGTGCTTTACCGCTGCCAGCTCCCGGAAGAACGGATCCCGGGCAAAAACATCCGGTGTCAATTCGGTCAGGATCACCGCCGGGTTTTGCGCCAATATATACTCCAAACCGATCTGCCCCCAGCTAAAGCCTAACCCTCCGGCTATATTCTCCCAACCCAGAGCGGTGACGGCTTCATCCAAAAACGTTCCGGTGCCGGCGGTCCATAGATCCGTCATATCCTGACCAATCGCGATGAAAACCTTGGGTTTTGGTCCGGAGCGTCGCTCTTCCGGCCGCAAATTATCAAGGGCGGTCTCAAGCTCCTGCGCCAATTGCTCCGCCGCGTCCTCCGTAGCCGTCAAGCGGCCAACCAAGCGGATCGCCGCGCATAAGTCCGCAAAGGAAACCGGGTTAAGCGCAAAAGTCGGCACCCCCAACGCCGTAAGGTTTTCCACCGGTTCTTTCCCATTCAAATTGCAGGCCAAAACCAGGTCCGGACGGAGCGCCAGGACTCTTTCCACGTTCAAAGGTGTGATATTGCCAATCTTCGGTTTATTCTGCGCGGCCAAGGGATAATCACACCAGTCGGTAACCCCCACGATCCGGTCCGCAAGGCCCAAAGCAAAAAGGATCTCCGTATTGCCCGGCGAACCGGAGACAATCCGCGCGGGGAGCCGGTCCAGGGTGATCTCCCGTCCAAACTGGTCGGTAAGATGGAGAGGAAACTCCCCTGCCCCTATGCTTAAAGCCATAAGCAAACACAAGCCAATGACCATTCCCGTTCGTATCATCGTTTTTGGACGTGTCATCATCCTACCTCCTTGTCCGATGCTCGTCACGCCTTCCCAAGCAGGATTATTCATTAGTTTAAATGTTCAATCCGGGGCTTAAAGCCCAATTCCCGGGTCACCTGCACATACTCCTCATCGGTGATGGTTTCCGGGTTTTTCCCCAAGTAGGCCACGGTCACCGCCTGAATCAAATTACTCCCGAAAGAACGTCCCCCCAGGTTGGGGGTGGTGGTCACCAGTGTTTTTACCCCCCGGGCCTTTAAATCAGCCACGTTCTGTTGGGTTACTGTGTTGGTAATGATGATTTTACCGCCCAGGTCATCCGGCATAAAGCGTTGGATGTAAAGGTAATCACCGGCGATAATGTCGGCTTCTTGATAAAAACGGGCAAACTTGCGCGGGTCTTCCACCTGTTCTTCCCGCTTCCCGGTGGGATAAAGCCACGCAAAGGGCATCAGACAGACAACGGGCGCCAAAGTCCGGACCACCCGGTGCAGATTATGGAAACCACGGATTAAAACGGGCAAGCCAAAAGAAAAGACCAGGTCTCCGCAGCTTAATTCGCAGTCCAGTTCCGCAAAGGCCTGAGCCATACTATAACGGTCAAATGCCACCGTCAACAAAACTTTTTTCCCCCGCACCGGGACAACCCCTTCCCGGTCCAGATCAAGAATAACCTGCCGTTCCAAAACTCTTTTCCACCCGGTCCCATCGACCAGCGGGGTGTGGCGGGTCGCCTTCAACAACGGACGGGCACTCCGGAGCACATAGGTCTTGTCCCCCACCGGAAACAGACCGGTGATGCCACCAAGCCCAATGGCATCAACCTTGCCATCCAAGCGCTGGATGGTCTCGTGCAACTTTTTCATATCACCGTCCATCCCGATCCGTTCGATCACATATTCCTCTCCCAACAGTTCCATCTGCACGCGATGGTCACGGGTGGAAGAGCCAAGACTAACACTAACGATATGTTTCATCTTAGACCTCCTTAATATAAAAATTATTCCCCGGAGGTAAATTTTCCATCAACGATAAGGACCGGAACCAGTCATATTTTTCCACACGGTGGCATATCTTATTGGCAAAGGGCCTGTCCGCCCCGAACAGATTTGGGAACCGAAGGGGGTTTTCTGATGACAATTGAGATCTCAAATCTATTACGGCAAACCGATTTTAACCTGACCCGCTTTTTACACTACACTTTTGAGGGGAAATTACGCACCGCCACCCTCCTTTTGTACCTTGCCTGTCTCAAGGCTTTTCCCCACTGGGACCGGAAGGAACTCTATGAAGACTGTTATGCCAAAACAGTACTGATCTATAAATCCTTCTGTTAATTTATTCCTGTTTCCCGGTCCACCCACTAGCCGGCCGCATATAATACACCAAAGCAGCGCTAAAGCAGCAGAAAGGAAAAAGTCGATGGTCGCAAACAAGTACGAACAGATCGCCCGGCAGTTCCTGGGGATCCCTTACCGCCACGGTGGTCGTGACCGGGAAGGACTGGACTGTGTGGGCCTCGTCCACCTCTTCTACCGGGAACTTGGAATTAAGGTCCCGGATACGGATGGACGGCCATATTCGACCGATTGGTATAAAAAAGATCCGGAACGGCTCCTTCGTGGCCTGTTACAAGTGGGAAGACCGGTTGATTTGAAGACAGAACCATTACAACCGCTGGATTTGGTCTATTTCCGTATGGGAGGCGCCATTACCCACGCCGGGGTTATGATCGACCAACATTCCTTCCTCCATGTCCTCACCAGAAAGACCGTGCAAATTTCCTCCCTTAATCCCGCCTGGAAAAGACGGCTTCAAGGGGCACGGCGCCTTATCTAAACCAAGTTATACGGAGAAGCGGGCTTCACCCGCCTTTTTTTTATAAAAGATTCTTTTTATATTCATTGTAAAGCTGTTTGACCTTTTTCATCTCGGCGTCAATCTCCAGCTGTAAACGGGAGGCCAACGAATAATTCTTCTCCGCAATAGCCCGCCGTAATTGGGTAAACAAAGAGGTGTAATCAGGCCGGTCTTTCAGCAACCGGCAGCGCAGGTCATGCACCCGCTGCCAGCGTTCCTCGTCCAGGGCATTATGGACCGCCTGTTCGTCCCGGGACAGACTCCGGATCACCTCCGCATTTTCCGGAAGAATGCGGTCACAGAGTTCGGTCATCCATTGGTTGAGCATTGCCAACGAATAAGACTTGATGATCTGTTTGGTAAACACATCGCCTGCGGTTAAAACCGCGGTTTTCTCGGGATAGCGTTCCAGATTGGCCAGTGTCTCCCAGACGGTGGCCGGCGGAACACCAAAGCGGCGGTCCCGCTCCTCTTTGGTGTAGGCTTCAAAAACATCCTCCTCGCTCCGGTAGGCACGGTCGGTTTCCAAGTAGACCGCCGGTTCCCCCGGGTTTTTGGAGAATTCCCGCTCCAGTTCGGCACTGGTCCGCCCGCTGGTCAGGGCATACGTAATTCCGTCCAACATCCCTTGGTAAAGAGCAGCCAACGCCAGATAATTATTGGAGTGGGGGTTGGGCGACCGGACCTCAAAACGGGTCGCCGCCGGGTTGTTTTGTTCCCGGATCAAACCGACCAACACGGTACGGTTCCGTGAAGGAAGCGTAACATCATGGCCCACCGAGGCGACTATACAGACCGGTGCTTCAAAACCGGGTTGCAGGCGGTTGAAGGCATCATTGGACGCGGTAATGAAGGCTCCAATGGCCTCGTAATTTTTCAGAATGCCCATTAAAGCACCCCACCCGATTGGGCTCAAAAAGTCCTTGCTCAAATCGGCCGGGGTAAATAAATTCCGGACCGAACCGTCCTTAAGTTTTGCCGACAAGCCCACATGGGCGTGACCGCCGCTCCCGGCGACCCGTTCCATGGGTTTGGCCATAAACGTCACTTCCAGCCCGTGGCGGCGGAAAGCCTCTTTGATGACGATCCGCGCCAACAACTGATTGTCGGCCGCTTGGAGGGCACTGCTATAACGCCAGGTTACTTCCAGTTGTTCCATCACATGGGTTAATCCCCCGTCTTGCCCAATCTGCGCGGTAACCCCGCCGACTTCCTTGTGGCCCATCTCCGGTTCCAAGCCGTAGGCCTCCAACAAAAGGAGGGAGTATTCCAGAGCGGTCCGGACCACACCCTTGGTCCGCTTCCAATACTGTTCCTGCAAAACCTGGGAAACCGTCAGTTGCTCAATATCCGCCTTTTCATTGGGGGTTTTAACCCAAAACTCCAGCTCGGTAGCGGAGGTTAATAGGATCTCTTCGATTTGGTCAGGCATAATCCCCATCTCCAAAAGGGAGGCGGGGTGCCGGCGGATTAAATCGATCAGTTCCCGGTTCACCCGTTCCTCCACCCGCCGCAGAACCGACCGGGAATCGATCCGTTTGGTCCCGTGGATGAGAAAAGAAGGAATCCGTAAAGTCCCGACCGGTAAACGGGTTTGGGGGTCAAGATGCTCGTAGTTGTAATCGACAAACCATTTAACCGAGGTATCGGCCTCAAAATCGACTTTCCCGTCGTTTAAAGTGGCAATTCCCGGCAAGACCACACTGGAACCGTCGGTATGGATCTCACCCCGGAAAAACTTATCCGCATCTTTCAGAAAAACGGCCGTTGGAATCTTGGCATCGGTATCGTTCCCGCCAAGATCCACCCCCACCATCGAAACAAATTTAATCTCCGGCCGTTGGTGCAAAATTTTTTTCAAGATTTCCGGCTTACACTGGTCGGGGGTGATATAGTAAAGTAGCTGCGCAGCCAAACTTCTCACCTTCTTACGAATACAACTCTGCTTCCCGCCTGATTAAAATTACATTTAATTATAACATGAAGGCGCGGGAACGTCATTTAAAAAAAGTTAAAAGCGGCGTATAAACCGGTTGGTTCTACATATAATATAAATGCCCTCTTCTCAAGGAATCAAGGGCAAAAAAAGAAAGAACCCGGTTCTGGTGACCGGGTTCTTTCTTTTTCTCCTTTGAATTGAATTTCCTGGCATATTATTCTTAGTGAATTAATAATATATGCTTAATACGAAAAATAAAGGATTTTCGCCCGCACTGGCCAATAATGGACATAAACCAAGATCCCGTTAAAAACGGTTGGAGGAGTGAATTTTGGAGCAACGCTTAAAGCAGATTAAAACGGCCTCGGCCGTCGGCATTATAGGCAACACGGCCCTGGCCTTGGTCAAAGTAGTTCTCGGTTTTCTCGCCGGCAGTTTAGCCGTGGTTGGTGACGGGGTGGACAGCGCAACCGATGTTTTAAGCTTTATTATCATCTTTTTCGCCCTGAAAATTATGGCCAAAGAACCCGACGAAGAACATTCCTACGGCCACTACCGAGCGGAAGCCCTCGCCACCCTCTTTATTGCCTTCATGATCCTCTTCGCCGGGGTCCAACTGCTCATCTTCGCGCTGACCAAGATCGTTACGGCCGCCGCGAACCCGGTCCCTTCCCCGCTGGCCGTGGTGGTCAGTTTTGTCTCCATCGGCGGCAAACTGTTGCTTGCCCTTTACCAGTTTAAAACCGGGCGCAAGACAGAAAGTGCCATGCTGATCGCCAATGGCCGCAATATGCTGGCCGATCTCTATGTTTCCGTCGGCGTCCTTTTAGGCACGTTTGCCACGATTACCCTCCGGATCCCTGTGATCGATCATTTGGTGGCCATGTTCATTGCGGTCTGGATCATCTGGACGGCCGTCCGGATTTTTCTGGAGGCCAATACCGAATTGATGGACGGAGTCAAGGATACCTCCATCTACCAAGCGGTCTTTGACGCCGTGGACCAGGTGGAAAATGTCGCCAATCCCCACCGGACCCGCATCCGAAAGCTGGCCAATCTCTATCTCATCGATCTCCATATTGAAGTCGACGGGACACTTACCGTCGCGGAAGGGCACCGGCTGGCCATGGAAGTGGAACACGTTTTACGGCAGAAGATTGACAACCTTTATGATGTAGCCGTACACGTCGAACCCCTTGGGAACATGGAAAAGGAGAAATATGGGCTGTCACCCCAAAAATTAACCGACTAATAGCTTGCAAATACCCGCGATTACCTAAAACGACGACAGTTCCGGGAAATTGGGGGGATACGGCAGGATGCAGCTCTCTTCAACATCATGATAACCAAAAAGCTTAAGCACCCAGCTTCGCCAATTGTCGAGCCCTACCCCACTCCGGCAGGAGAGCTTCAATAAGGGAACACCGGGATTAACCGTCCTGAGCCGATGCTGAAAGCGAGAGACGGAAAAATTAGTAAACGGCAAAAGATCGATTTTATTAAGGACGACCAACTCCACTTCTTTGAACAGGCGGGGGTACTTTAGCGGTTTCTCATCGCCTTCGGTGACACTGAACACAAAGACCCGCAAATAATCATCGTTGTTCTTCGGCAGCGAGTAGCCGGTGCGACCGGAAAATTCATAAAACACAAGTTCCCGCTGGTCATCCGGTGACCCGGTGTCCGGAACCTCTAAATTGCCGTTGTTCATTACCGCCGGAATCCCCGCCGCGCGAAGCCGTTCCAGGTCAAAAATGGCTTGTGGCTGGTTATAAACGGCCCGAATCGTCAGCCGTCCGCCGAGGGTCTCGTGGGTCCGCCGGATCAACTCCGTCTTTCCGGAGCCGATGTTTCCTAACAAATAAACAATCTTCGCCATCAAATCACCCCTTTCCGTATTTATTATTACGCAAACACCCCATTTTTAAGCAAAAAAATGGCTTTACAGGACAATCTTTCCTGTAAAGCCATTTATCTGTCTTTAACCCAGGTGGAACGGGCCGTTTTTATTCTTTATTCCACCGGTTTAGGATTTCGTCTTTCCCTAAGACCACCATGGTTCCGGGTAAAATTTGTGTGTCACCAATCAAGAAAGGTTCCGTTGACAAACGGCCACCCGTGGCCATCCGGAATAATCCCGATAAGATAGGACAGTCGTATAGCCGGCGGCCTTCGCCAGTTTTTCAATCTCGGGAAACTGGTCATACCCGTGTTCCAAAGCCAGAAACCCATCTGGTGCCAAATAGGCAGGGGCTTCGGCAATAATCCGGGCGATCACCTCGGTCCCGCTCGGACCGCCATCCAAAGCCTGCCGCGGTTCATTTTGGACTTCCGGGGCCAAAGTTGGGATGACTGCGGTCGGGATATAAGGCGGGTTCGTAATAATACCGGTGTAAACCGGCCGGTCGCAGCCGGCCAGGGCTGCAAAGAGATCGCCGCAGTAAAAATCGATCCGGTCCGTCAGCTTGTGTGCTTCGGCATTGGCTGCGGCCACTTGCAAAGCGGCCGGTGAAACATCAACAGCATCAATCTGAAAAGCCGGTAAGTAATGCGCCAGGGCGATGGCAATCACACCGCTGCCCGTTCCCAATTCCAAAAGACGTCCCTTGCCCCGCGGCCGGCACAACTCCACCGCCTTTTCGACCAGGATTTCGGTCTCCGGCCGGGGGACCAAAACGTCGGGGGTAATCTGAAACTCCCATTTTAAAAAGGATTTTTTCCCTGTAATGTAAGCCAGCGGTTGCCCGGACAAACGCCGGCGAATCAGTTCCTTATAGGCACTGATCTCGCCGGCGGTCAATGGACGGTCGCTGTCAATATACAACCGGATGCGATCGGTCGCCAGGAGATGGGCCATTAACAATTCTGCTTCCAGCCGGGGCACTTCCAAACCCCGTTTGGCAAAGAAACGAGCCGTTTCCCGCAGCACTGTCTCTACGGTCAGGCTCATGCCACTCCGCCCTCATTTATCGCCTGCAATTTCTCAGTCTGTTCCGAGAGACGCAGCTTCGAAATTAACTCCTCCAAATCGCCGGCGATTATGCTGTCCAAGCGGTAAAGGGTTAAATCGATCCGGTGGTCGGTGACCCGGTTCTGGGGGAAATTATACGTCCGGATGCGCTCGCTCCGGTCACCGGACTTGACGATACTCCGCCGGGTGGAAGCCAATTCTGCCTGTTGCTCCTGTTGCAACTTGTCAAGAAGCCGCGCACGCAAAATTTTTAGGGCTTTTTCCCTGTTTTTATGCTGTGATTTCTCGTCCTGACAGGTAACCACCATGCCGGTGGGCAGGTGGGTAATCCGCACCGCCGAGTCGGTCGTATTGACACTCTGTCCACCGTGGCCGGAAGAACGGTAAACATCGATCCGCAGGTCATTGGGGTCAATCTCCAGTTCAATCTCTTCCGCTTCCGGGAGGACCACCACCGTGGCCGCCGAGGTATGGATCCGCCCGCCGGTTTCGGTTTCGGGAATCCGTTGGACCCGGTGGACTCCACCCTCAAATTTTAATTGGCTATAGGCACCCTTACCCTCAATCATAAAGATTACTTCTTTAAACCCGCCCAGCTCCGTCGGGCTGGAACTCATTACTTCGATGCGCCAGCCCAGCTTCTCCGCATAACGGGTATACATGCGGAAGAGATCGGCGGCAAACAAGGCGGCCTCATCGCCCCCCGTCCCCGCCCGGATCTCAACCAGCACGTTCTTTTCATCATTGGGGTCCTTGGGGAGAAGCGCCACTTTCAAGTGGTCTTCGGCCTCTTTCAGCTGCCGTTGGAGGCTGGCAATCTCCTGTTCAAGCAGTTCGGTTTCCTCCGGATCAGGATTTTCCTTTAACAACTCTTTCGCCGCTTCAAGATCGCTTTCCAACTGGCAATAACGCCGATAAGCCGTAACAATGGGCAGTAATTCGGCATGGCTCTTTCCTAATTTGCGCATCTCTTCCGGATTGGCGGCAACCGCCGGATCCGCCATGCTGCGCTCGAGTTCATTAAATTTTTCGTTAAGCGCCTTCAGTTTGTCAAACATCAAACTACCTCTCCCACCATTTACGCCTCTTGTTGATTAAGCGGCAAAACATTCGTACTATTATTCTCCAACGCCAGAACTTCTTTTAACGCCAAAATGGCCACTTCCAACTGATCGTTATCGGGTTCGCGGGTCGTTAACCGCTGCAGCATCAAACCGGGCCAGCTCAGAGCCCGCCATAAAAACATCGACTGGTGTCTACTGGAAATTTTTATGATCTCGTAGGAAACGCCGGCAATTAAAGGCAACAAGAGAATCCGCGAGATAAAACGCATCAGCAGCGTCTGTTCACCAAGGAAGGAAAAGAGTACCGCGCTGACCACCACCACATAGAGGAGAAAACTAGTTCCACAGCGGGGGTGCAACGTCGACTTTTTGCGGGCGTTTTCAATGGTCAACTCTTCACCCGCTTCGTAAGTGTGAATCACCTTATGCTCGGCGCCGTGATAGGCAAAGACCCGTTGGATATCGGAGAGTAATGAGATTACCGTAATATAAAGGACCAGAATTACCGCCCGCATAAGTCCTTCAAAGAGATTGCGCCACAACGTTCCCGGCAACACCCTGGCCACCAACCCGCGAAGGAAAAGCGGAAGAGCAATAAAGAGAACGATGGTCAAACCAATCGCAAAAAGCACCATCAGCGTCATCTCCCAAACGGAAAGCTCTTCGCCTTCACTCTCCATTACTTGGTTGGCGGAATACTGTAAAGCTTTTAATCCGAGCACCAGGGATTCCGCCAAGGCAACAACCCCGCGGATAAACGGCAAACGGAGAACCGGGTGTTTTCGGGTATACGAGCCTAAACTCTCTTTAAAGACACAGGTTTCTTTATTCTCTTTCCGCACGACCACCGCGTAGTGGTGCCGGCCGCGCATCATGACTCCTTCAATGACCGCCTGCCCACCATACTGGTAATTTTCCGCCACCAGATCACCCCTTTAGAAAAGAGCTCTCGCCACTTATTGCTGGTCACCCGTCGTTCATCGGTATGATTTTGTTTGTCCGTAATTGTTTTCATCGCTCGTCGGCATGTGCGACGAACGTGCGCGACATGTAACCAGGTGGCTGACACATAGTTTAAAACAGAGCAGATCTGCTCTGTTTTAAACTTACTTTCCGGCTTTCTCCATTCTTTTCTGGAATTTTTCGACCTGGCCACCAGTGTCAATAATCTTCTGTTTCCCCGTAAACAAGGGGTGGCATTTTGAACAGATCTCAACCCGGATCTCTTTTTTGGTTGACCCCGTCTCAAAGGTTTCGCCACAGGCACAGGTCACGATTGCTTTACCATACTGCGGATGAATATTTTTCTTCATCAGGGTTCACCTTCTTATTGAATTTTGACTATGTCATTATAACACAGGCTTGGGTTTTCCGCAATAATCCCTCTTCGCCCGTTCTTACCGTCTTAACAACCGGCCTTTTTCTTTAAAACCTCAACTTTGTCCAGGCGTTCCCACGGCAGATCCAGGTCGGTCCGGCCAAAATGCCCATAACTGGCCACCTGGCGGTAGATCGGCCGCCGCAGGTCCAGGTTTTTAATGATCGCCGCCGGACGCAGATCAAATACCTCCTGGACCAGCGCTTCCAGTTCACCCGAAGGCAAAAGACCGGTTCCGAAAGTATCAATGGTGATCGAGACGGGTTTCGCCACCCCGATCGCATAAGCAATCTGGATTTCGCATTTCCGGGCCAGCCCGGCCGCGACAATATTTTTGGCCACGTAACGGGCGGCATAAGCACCCGAACGGTCCACTTTCGTCGGGTCCTTCCCCGAGAAGGCCCCCCCACCATGACGGGCCATTCCACCGTATGTATCCACAATAATCTTGCGGCCGGTTAACCCGGTATCCCCTTGGGGACCGCCCACCACAAAACGGCCGGTGGGATTGATATAATATTTGGTCCTCTCATCCAGGTACTCCGCAGGAATGACTGCTTTAATCACTTCCTCACGGATCCCTTCTTCCAGGGCGCTCCGCTCCAGATTTGGGTTGTGTTGGGCGGAGACGACAATGGTTTCAATCCGGACAGGGCGGTCTCCTTCGTACTCCACCGTCACCTGGGTCTTCCCGTCCGGACGGAGCATGGGCAGAATCTTATTTTTCCGGACATAAGCGAGCCGCCGCGCCAGGCGGTGGGCCAAAGCAATCGGCATCGGCATAAACTCGAGAGTTTCATCGGTGGCGTAGCCAAAGACCATCCCCTGGTCCCCGGCACCGATGGTGCTCTCCTCGTCCTTCGAGCCGGTTTTCACCTCTAAAGCTTGGTTGACACCAAGCGCAATATCGGGTGACTGTTCGTCAATGGCGGTCAAAACCGCACAAGTATCCCCATCGAAGCCATATTTTGCCCTGGTGTACCCAATCTCTTTCACCACTTGCCGGGCGATCTTCGGGATCTCCACATAGCATTTGGTGGTGATTTCGCCCATGATTATGATCAAGCCGGTCGTTACCGCCGTTTCGCAAGCGACACGGGCTTCCTGGTCCTCCGCCAGAATAGCATCGAGAATGGCATCGGAGATCTGGTCGCAAATTTTGTCCGGATGACCTTCGGTCACCGATTCCGACGTAAACAGACGACGTTCCAAATTTCCAACCTCCTTTAAGTCAACAAAAAACCCTTCGTTCAGGAAGGGTTGAGGATACTCATCTTCCAGAAACTGGAGGGAATTAGCACCGTTTGGAATCCTGTTCCAAGGTTGCCGGGTTTCATCGGGCCCCTTCCCTCCACCGCTCTTGATGAGTAGTTTATTAATTTTAATTTAGATTATAAAGCTTTTATAGCGACACGTCAAGCGTCCCCAAGGCCTTGTTTTTGGGAGTCAGGTTGTAGCTAAGACTTCGATTAATTGGTATAATTTGGGGTCAATCTGTTTTTTGCGGGCAATCGCTTCCTCCATCGGCGATACCTTAAGCTTGTGGTCGACCCAACCAACCATCATATCCTTTTCCCCGGCCAAGAGCAGTTCAACGGCTTTGGCGCCAAACTGCGTCCCCAAAGTACGGTCAAGCGCCGACGGCGAACCGCCCCTTTGAATATGGCCCAAAATCGTAACGCGGATATCCTTTTTGACTTTCAGGTTGATATAATTGGCCACCTTAAAGGCGGCGCTGTCGTAGATGGAAATACCGGTCAACGGCTGGCCAAACACCCCTTCCGCTACCAACACGATACTATGGCGTCGGCCAACGGTATTCACCTTTTGGATCAGATTGACCACTTGATCCAGGTCCGGTTGGATCTCCGGAACCAGAACCGCATCGGCGCCTCCCGCCAACCCGGCATAAAGCGCAATAAATCCGGAGTTCTTGCCCATCACCTCCACGACATAGACCCGGTCATGGGACAGGGCCGTATCGCGGATTTTATTGATCGCATCCAGCACCGTATTCAAGGCCGTATCGAAACCGACGGAAAGGTCGGTACACTCAATATCATTATCGATCGTCCCCGGGATCCCCACGGTGGTGAAACCCAACTTGGACAGCTCCCGCGCCCCCCGGAAGGAGCCATCCCCACCAATCACGACAATACCGTCGATGCCAAGGTCGTGGAGTTGTTTGGCGGCCTTTTCCCGCCCCTCCTCTGTCCTGAACTCCTGCGACCGGGCGGAGTGCAAAATGGTTCCCCCCCCGGTGAAGAATATCCGAGACCCCCATCGACGTCAGTTGGATGATCTCACCCGTGATTAGCCCCTGAAAACCCCTGATGACCCCAAAAACCTCACATCCGGCTTTGATCGCAGTTAAGGTCGCCGCCCGGATCGCCGCGTTCATCCCGGGAGCATCGCCGCCGCTGGTGATAATCGCTATTCTTTTCATGTTTATATACCTCCTGTATAACTGCAGAATAATCCCTTATTCTTCAAGATAACGACCAAGCCGCCGGAATTTTTGATAACGTTTGGTTACCAACTCGTCGGGATCCATATCAATAATTGCGTTCAGATTTTCCAGGATCCGCTCTTTCATTGTTTTCGCCATTTCCTCCGGCGCCGTATGGGCGCCGCCCAAGGGTTCAGGGATAATCTCATCAATCACGTTGACCGCCAGGAGATCATTGGCCGTGATCCGTAAAACTTCCGCTGCTTCCGCCGCTCTTGACGCGTCTTTCCAAAGAATGGAGGCGCAACCTTCCGGTGAGATCACGGAGTAATAGGCATTCTCCAACATCAAGATCCGGTCGCCCACCCCGATCGCCAGCGCCCCACCGCTTCCACCCTCGCCGGTGATGACGACAACAATCGGCACCTTCAATCCCGTCATTTCCTTAATGGCCTTGGCCACTGCCTCGCCCTGCCCTCTTTCCTCCGCTTCTTTACCGGGATACGCGCCTGCCACGTCAACAAAGGTAATGATCGGCCGTCCGAACTTTTCCGCCTGTTTCATCAGGCGGATCGCCTTCCGGTAGCCCTCGGGATGGGGCATCCCAAAATTACGGTAGATATTCTCCTTTGTATCGCGGCCTTTCTGGTGCCCCAAAATCGTGACGGGGATGTCTTCCAAATAGGCGAGACCACCGACTAAGGCCGGATCATCACGGTACAACCGGTCACCATGCAATTCAATAAAGCCATGAAAAATATGATCAATATATTCTAAAAAAGTAGGCCGTTTGGGATGCCGGGCAATCTGTACTTTTTGCCAGGGGGTCAAATTCTTGTAAATCTCCGCTTTTAAACTGCGGGCTTTCTCTTCGATCCGCGCAATCTCTTCCGACATGTCAATCTGCTTTTCTTCGGCAAAAAGGCGAATTTCTTCGATCCTTCTTTCCAGTTCCTTCAACGGCCGTTCAAATTCCAAACTATACTTGCTCCCGTTTTTCATTGGTTGATCACCCTTTTCCGTCTCTGGTGGTAGCGCAACAGCCGGGCAAGAGTATTTCTGAGTTCCTTACGGTTGACGATCATATCAATCATCCCGTGCTCCAAGAGAAATTCGGCCCTTTGAAAACCGGGCGGAAGGGTTTCGCGCGTTGTCTGTTGGATGACGCGGGCACCGGCAAAACCAATTAACGCCCCCGGTTCGGCGATGATAATATCACCCTGCGAGGCAAAGCTGGCAAAGACACCGCCGGTCGTCGGGTCGGTCAAAACCGAGATGTAAAGCAAACCCTTCTCGGCCACACGGTTTAAGGCCTGACAGGTCGCGGCCATCTGCATTAAAGACAGGATCCCCTCATGCATCCGGGCCCCACCAGAAACGGCAAAAGTCACCACAGGGAGACCATGCTCGGCCGCATACTCAAAGATCCGGACCAGCTTCTCACCGACGGCCGACCCCATCGAGCCGCCGATAAAACTGAAATCCATAACGCCCAAAGCCAGGGGAACGCCCCCAATGTTCCCCACCCCGGTGACGACCCCTTCCGACAAATCCGTCGCCTTCCGCACCTTCTCCAGCTTTTCTTGATAGCCGGGGAAATTAATCGGATCACAAGAAGTAATATTAGCAAATAATTCCTGAAAACTGCCCGGATCGAGCAGGTAATTGATTCTTTCCCAGGCGCCGATGCGGAAGTGGTATTGGCATTTGGGGCAGACCTTGAGGTTTTTCACAAGATCTTTATGATAAATCATTTGGTTACATTTCTCACATTTTACCCATAAACCATCGGGAAGCTCTTTCTTTACGGAATCGGTCGAGGGGAGCGCGTGATCCGGAACCTCCCGTTGTCTGATCGTTACATACTTTTGTTTAGAACGAAAGAGATCTTTAAACACCCAGTTATCGCCTCCTTCTTCCTCAGGCTCAATCAACGGACGAAAGATCATTTCCGTATAGTTTAACTCTTTCAAGTTATTGTTTATTCCCCATCACTTCTCTCTTATTCACAATACAAACGGACTTGCAAAGCTTGGTTCAAGACTTCCTGTGCTTCTTCAATCTCCGCTTCGGTGACCAGGATCTCGTAGTTGGTATAACTTCCTTCCGAACGTAAACCAATCGGCCGGAGGCGAACCAGGATCCCTTCGGTTTCCATGTAGTCTTTAATCCGGTAAGCCGTCGTTTGGTTCGGGGCCACGTACAGCACTGTCCACAACTTCCATACCTCCACAATTGTCAATCTTGACGGGAAAAGTTACCTATCATATGTTTTTTCGCCCTGACGTCCTATTTTCCTGCACCAAAGAAAAATTACTCCGGGACTCCCCACCATTGCTTATATCTTTTGCCAGCAGGAAAAAAGGGTTGGCAAAAAGAAAAGATCAATATAATTCAATTTGGAAGAGACACACTAACATGCGGATAACCGTAAACATATAGAAGTTCATGTGTTTATTGGGGGTTTATCCATTTTGACCACGAAAAAAAGGTTAACGCCAGGCTTGATCCGAAAAGGAATAGCGATCACGTTTATCATCGGCTTGTTCACCATCGTCGGCCTCCTTTT
Source organism: Capillibacterium thermochitinicola (assembly GCF_013664685.1). Taxonomy (NCBI): domain Bacteria; kingdom Bacillati; phylum Bacillota; genus Capillibacterium; species Capillibacterium thermochitinicola. The sequence goes on along the minus strand of NZ_JAAKDE010000008.1, from coordinate 31,916 downwards.
TTCGTCTACCACCCCGGCCACCTGGCGCAGTCTCCGCATGATCCATCCGAAAAACATCTGTCTCATGGTGGGGGTCGTTGTCGTTTCGTGGTTGGTGGAAGGATGGCGCGTAAAAACCATCGCCTATCTTTTGGGTGAACAAATCAGCTTCCTGGACACCCTCCGCATCAACCTGGCCACCATCTTTTCGGGTAATATCACCCCGCTGTATTCCGGTTCAGTGCCAACCCAGGTTTACCTCCTGCATCAGCAGGGCATTTCCATCGGCAAGGCCTCGGCCATTGTCACCATTCGCGTCACCTTCACCAGCCTGCTGGTGTCGATTGGCGGTCCCTTCCTCCTTTTTCTGTTCCGGGGAAAACTGTTAAACGAGATTGGCCTTGTCGGCCTGGCCGGATTCCTTAATTATATCATAATCGGCGCCCTGATCTTCGCCGGTGTTCTCCTTTTCTTTCTCTTCCGGCCAACCAAGGGCTCATTTCTGATCAAAAAGTTTTTCCGGCTTAAACCCGTCCAAAAAATCCTCGGTCCGAGCGCGGAAACCTATTGTCAAAAGCTCCTCACCGAATGGGAAGAGTTTCGGGCAAGTTTAAGCACGCTGGCAAAGGATAAGATCCTTCCGCTTTTGTTCGTGATCTTCTTGACCCTCTGTTCCTGGTTGTCCACGCTTTTGATGGCACCGGTGGTCATGATGGCCTTTGGCGTCAACATCCACGGGAAGATCTTCCGTATCCTGCTCCTGGAGTACGTCATCTATTTCTTACTCTCGTTTGTCCCCATTCCGGGCGGCAGCGGGGTGGCCGAGATCGGTTTCTTCTCCCTCTTTGCCATTTATCTTCCCAAACACCTGCAGGCCATCTCGGTGACTATCTGGCGGCTTTTGAGTTATTACCTTAATACCCTGGTTGGCGGGGTCTGTTTCCTCCGCCTGTTCACGGCAAAACATGAGAAGCACTAGTTGTTTCCAGGGTAATGGCCCCCAGTTTCCCCTGGCGAAAATCATAGCCGATTAATTCGGCCGTCCGTCGCAGGTCGACTTCACCACCGCGGCGGAGGCAACCGCGGCGTTTGCCAATCACCTGCAGGACAGAATAGGGTTCTCCGGCCACCTCCGGTGGCGTGAGACCATAATTACTCTGTAAGGCAACCGGGTAATTTTCTTGTAGCCAGCCAAGCAAATTGAGGACCAACTCTTCCGGATCGAGGTTCTCCGGCTTGATGGTCCCAACCCACGCCAACTTCAAACCGGTCTCCACATCGCCAATCTTCGGCCATAACATCCCCGGCGTGTCCAGGATCTCCCATTTTCCCCTTTTTACCCACTGCCGACCCCTGGTGACGCCCGGCCTTTCCCCGACCTGCGCGGCGCTTCGTCCTGCTAAACGGTTTAAAACAGAAGACTTCCCACAGTTTGGTACCCCAACGACCCCCAACCGCCAGATGGGCTTCGGGGCCAAAGTTTCCCGTCCTACCTGGTTGATCAGGTCTTCCAAAGCGGCAAGCTGCTCTCCGGTCCGGGCATTAAACGGGATGACCCTCTCCCCGGACAGCCGGTAGTAATTAACCCACTGGTCGGTCGCAACGGGGTCGGCCAGGTCAACCTTGTTCAACAGTAAAAGACGGGGTTTATTCTTGGTTAAACTTATTAAATCCGGATTTCGGCTGCTTTTCGGAATCCGGGCATCCGTCACTTCTATGATAATATCCAAAAGCGGCAGAATCGCCTTAAGCTCACGCTTGGCTTTGGCCATATGCCCCGGATACCACTGAATTTCCACTGTTCTCCCCCCTCTGCCCTTTCAGTTTAACCGTAATCCGATTCGTTGTTTCCTTTGGAATTCCTCCCATAAAAAGAAACACACCCTTTTTACAAAGCGTGTGTTCCATATAACTTCGTTTGTCGGTCCGTTCTAAGCACGGGGATGTGCTTTTTCGTAAACATTCTTTAATCTGTTTTTCGTCAGATGGGTATAGATTTGGGTTGTTGAGATATCGGCATGGCCCAGCATTTCCTGGACTGCCCGTAGATCGGCACCGTTCTCCAATAGATGGGTGGCAAAGGAGTGTCTGAGCGTATGGGGAGTAATCAAATCTTCCGCCCCGATCATCTCCGCATATTTTTTGATAATCTTCCAGAAGCCCTGTCTGGTCAAACCATGCCCATGGTGGTTTAAAAACAGAGTGTCTTCCGCCGGATCGGAGGCTAAAAACTTACGGGCGTGCTCCAGGTAAAACCGGAGATACTTGACGGCCACTGTCCCTAGGGGCACGATCCGCTCCTTCGATCCTTTCCCCACACACCGGATGTAACCTTCTTCCAGGTTAACATCGGAAATTTTAAGCGAAACCAATTCGGTCACCCGTAAACCGGTCGCATATAGCACTTCCAGCATCGAACGGTCGCGAATTCCAGCCGGGGTTTTCAAGTCCGGCTGCTCCAGGAGTTCTACCACTTTTTCCACCGAGAGCACCCGCGGTAATTTCTTTTCCTGTTTCGGGGCATCCAGATTGATTGTTGGGTCACGCTGGATAATCTGCTCACGGACGAGAAAATGGTAGAAAGCCTTGATCGCCGCCAGCGAACGGGAGATGGTTGAAGCAGCCCGTCCCTTGGCTTGTAAATAGAGCAAGTAGCCGCCGACCGTTGCTTGGGTGGTTTCTTTTAGCGCAATACCCTTTTTTTCGCTCAGATAATCAAGATATTGGCGCAAATCCCTCCCGTAAGATTCCAGGGTGTTAGGAGCCAATCCTCGTTCCACCGCAATATAGTTATTAAATGCTTCCAAGTAATCCTGCAAATTTGGTCAACCCCTTACCCATAACGTTGTCGTCGCTTTCCTTGTCTTTCAAAGTCTTTCAAATATTTTTCGACATCCCGTTTTGAAAATCCTTTTTTCATTTTACGAGAAAGATTTCCAAAGCATGAAGGGATCAGAACAGTTTGGCCACCCAATAAATGAACATGGGGGAGACAAACCCCTCGATCAAGCCGGAAACGGCTAGGATGACCATGGCCAGACCGCTAATCCCGAGCCCTTGAAGTAAATCGAGGGAAACTGGCCGGCTCACCTGGCCAAACCGGCTGCGCAGAAGAGCACCGGCCAGATCAATATTGGCCACCCCGGCCAGCATCAAAGCCGGGATAATAAGGACATAATGGGGAAAGACCGAAGTGACGGTAAAGAGGAAACCTTTACCCGCCAGCTGTTGAAGGAGAAAGCCAATGGTGAAACCAAGAATGTACCCTTTGGCAAAGAGTAAGAACAGGATCAGAGGAACCCCGATGACGCTGATCCCCAACAGGATAAAGAAGAAAACCGTCTTTAAATGATTAAAGATGGCATTACCCGCCAAAACCGCGTCGGTGACCGGCGCGGCCTCCTGTTTCATTCCTTGGAAGAAAAACTGGATATACTGCAGCAACTCGGTCTTCTGTCCGTACTCTAAATTTTGAGCGGAGAGGGTCCCGAAGACAATACCCATGGTAAACAACAAACCAACCAGGATAAAAAGAAAAAGCCGCTCTTCAATGTAGAGACCAATTACCCTTCGCCACCTCCGCAGAAACAACGAAACCACCTCCTTGTCCCTGTAACTAAATATTATGACGGCAAAGGAGATGGTATGACCTTTGCTTCTCCTACCGGCTGCACCATCATTTCCCCATGGCTCTTAGATCAGCCCCTGTAACCGGGCTAATAAAAAGGCGGTTACGGTCTTACCGTCTTGAATCTGTCCCTCCGCAATACGCTGAAAAACTTCGGCCACGGGGAGCCGTAGACAATTAATGAACTCCTCCGCATCGGGATGGGCGGCTCCCGGAACCGGGTCCTTGCAAAGATATAAATGGATCACTTCATCGGTGAAACCGGGCGTGGTCACCACCGCCCCGATCTTAACAAACTCACCCCCCACCAAACCGGTCTCTTCACTCAGTTCCCGGATGGCACAGTCCAAAGTCGACTCGCCGGGATCGAGTTTTCCGGCGGGAATCTCCAGCATCACACGGCCCAGCGGATAACGAAACTGCCTGACCAGAAGGGTCTCGCCGTTTTTAAAGACGGGAATAATTGCGGAGGCGCCCGGATGGTTAATCCATTCGCGGAAGGCTTCTCTCCCGTCGGGCAGCTCGACCCGGGTCCGTCGCACTTTCAGAAGGGTCCCGTCAAAGACCAGTTCCTCGTCGCGCTTTTTTTCGACCAAATTCATCTGCCTCACCTGTTTCACAAATTAGTTTTATTCGGTTCCCAGCCAAGCTGGTAGTCTTGCCACCCCGCCGTGAAGATGGTGGGCGGCCAATACCCCGGCGCCGGCCGCCGCCTCAAAAAACGCGGGGTCCTCCCGGACAGACCGGCCCATGGTTTTGACCTCCAGATGACGGGCGGAGAGCAAAGACTCAACCGCCGGAATTTCCACCTCGTATAAACGGTGTTTACTGACCCCGCTTTCCCGGAATTGGCGGGTCAGAATCCGCCGTTTTTCTTCATCCCACCGCGGCAAACCCAACGCCACCGGGGTCGCGGTCAGCTCCCCCAAGACCGTTTGCGTGTGGTGGCTCAGGCCCCAGTGCCGGGGGCGCTGGTCGGCAAAACTGATCCGGGGAATGGCAATCGGATAACCCCCCAGTTTCGCTACAGCTTCCAGAATGTAGGCCTGCTCAATCCCGGAAAAGCCGTACTTGGTGCCGGTCCCGACGATCCCCGGTCCCATGGCAACGATGATCAGATCGGCGGCCGCCACCGCCTTGGCCGCCACCAAACCCGAATAAACGTTAACCGCCTCCAGATCCCCACCAAAGGCATGACCGGAGGTGATCGTTTGGGCCAGCAACCCCTGGTCTTTTAATTGGCGGACCAGATTGCTGAAGCTTAAGGGTAAAGCCGCGCCGTCGGTCATCAGGTAAACGACCCGCCGGCCTGGTAAGACCGCATGAAAGGCCAGCACCGCCGGGGCGATCATGCTGTGCAGCGTCCCTACGACAACCGGCGTGCCCGCCAGGGAGGTAAACCCCTTGATCCGCTCGTGCATCACCGAACCTTCTTCTTCAACCGCCGCCACCGCCACTTGCCACGGGGTATAACGCAGTTTCATAATATGCCCCGGCGGCGTATATACCCGTTCCAGACGCCCCTCGATGCCTTGGACAAAATGGAAACCCCCGGTCCCCAGGTTCAGGTCGACCGCGGTCGTATTTAACCAGACCCGGTCGCCGACCCGGACCGCTCCGGTCAACGGCGGGTAAGCGATGGCTTTTGCTTCCACCCCGTCAATTTCTACGGTCATCTCTTGGTAGGTGGGGAGAGCCCGGATCATCCGCACCACGGTTCCCAGCTTGCTGCTGAACATCTTTCCCCTCCATTTTTCGGCCTTTTCTGGTGTTTTCCTGCCGGTGATAACCTTAAGATCCTATTTTCCCCCTCCTGTCCACTAACCAATCAAAAAAAGAAGGCCAAGGGCGCTTCGTTCACGCCTTGGCCTTCTTATCGTCCGATCCTTTCCGGTATTTGATTCCGTCTTGACGGATCAGTCGTCCTATTTCCGGCGCGGATTCTTCAGTTCCGCTTGGGCGGCGGCCAACCGGGCAATCGGTACGCGGTACGGCGAGCAGGAAACGTAATCCATGCCGATCTTATGGCAGAACTCGATCGAACTGGGATCGCCACCGTGTTCGCCGCAGATCCCAACTTTTAAGTTGGGCCTGGTCGCCCGGCCTTTGGTCAACCCGATCTCAAGGAGTTGCCCGACACCCTCTTGGTCCAGTTTTTGGAAGACGTCGTCCTTGAGGATCTTCTGCTCGACGTAGGTCGGGAGGAACCGTCCGGCGTCGTCCCGGCTGTAACCAAAGGTCATCTGGGTCATGTCGTTGGTCCCAAAGGAGAAGAAATCGGCATACTCCGCAATTTGATCGGCAATTAAAGCCGCCCGCGGCAGTTCGATCATGGTCCCGATCAGGTACTCCAGTTTGACCCCTTCCCGGGCCATAACCTCCTCGGCCACCTTCACACTGTACTCCCGGATCTTTTGCAGCTCGCCGGTGGTACCGACCAACGGGATCATCACTTCCGGAACGACCTTCTGCCCTTTCTTGGCAAGGGCACAGGCGGCTTCAAAGATCGCCTGGACTTGGGTGGCAAAGATCTCCGGATAAATAATACCGAGACGGCAGCCGCGGAAGCCAAGCATCGGGTTGAACTCGCTCAGGGCATTGACTTTTTCGATTACCTTCTCCACCGGAATTCCCATCTCTTTGGCCATTTCTTCCTGGCCTTTCCGGTCATGGGGGAGGAACTCGTGGAGCGGCGGATCAAGCAGCCGGATGGTCACCGGTAGATCCTTCATGGTTTCGAAGATCGCGATAAAATCAGCTTTTTGGTAGGGAAGGATCTTGCTCAGGGCTTTCTTCCGGGCTTCGCCGTCCTCCGCCAGGATCATCTCGCGGACGGCCTTAATCCGTTCAGGCTCGGGACCGAAGAACATGTGCTCCGTCCGGCAGAGCCCAATACCCTGGGCCCCGAAATCACGGGCCACTTTCGCATCATGGGGTGTATCCGCATTGGTCCGTACCTGCAAGGTCCGGACCTCGTCCGCCCAAGTCATTAAGGTCTGGAAGCTACCGGCAATTTCCGGTTCAACCAAGGGAGCTTGCCCGAGAATGACATCACCGGTGGAGCCGTTCAAGGTCATCCAATCGCCTTCCTTGAAGACATGACCATTGATGGTCACCTTCTTATTGGCTTCATCCACCACGGCTTCACCGCAACCGGCGACACAACATTTGCCCATTCCCCGGGCTACCACCGCCGCATGGGAAGTCATCCCCCCGCGGGCGGTGAGGATCCCCTGGGCCACATGCATACCGCTGATATCCTCCGGTGAGGTTTCCGTCCGCACCAGGATCACTTTATGGCCTTGTTCATGCCAGCGTTCGGCGTCTTCGGCGGAGAAAACCACTTGCCCGACGGCCGCACCAGGGCTGGCCGGCAAACCTTTACCCACGATGGTCACCTTCGCCTTCGGATCAATCATGGGGTGTAAGAGTTGATCCAGTTGCTCCGGTTCCACCCTGAGCAGCGCGGTTTTCTTATCAATCAAGCCCTCTTCGACCATGTCAACGGCAATTTTAATCGCCGCCTGACCGGTCCGTTTACCGTTTCTGGTTTGGAGCATATACAATTTCCGGTTTTCAATGGTAAACTCGATATCTTGCATATCTTTGTAGTGTCCTTCCAGCTTCTTGCGGAGTTCCAGCAGCTGTTGGTAACACTCGGGCATATACTCTTCCAGGGAAGGATACTTCGCTTTGCGCTCCTCTTCGGAGATGCCGTTTTCCTTTGCCCATTGTTGCGAAGCGGCCAAGCTAATCTCCTGTGGTGTTCTAATCCCGGCCACCACGTCTTCACCCTGGGCGTTGATGAGGAACTCACCATAGAAGACATTTTCCCCTGTCGACGGGTTACGCGTAAAGGCAACCCCGGTGGCCGAATTGTCCCCCATATTCCCGAAGACCATGGCCTGGACGTTAACGGCCGTCCCCCACTCCTCAGGGATCTTGTGCAGCTTCCGGTAGGTGATCGCCCGCGGGTTCATCCAGGACAGGAAGACCGCGTTGATCGCTCCCCGTAACTGCTCCCAGGGATCAGTGGGAAATTCCCGGTTCAAATTTGCTTTGATCCAGGCTTTATACTGAGCAACCAAGTCCTTCAGATCTTCGGCGGTTAATTCGTTATCAAGGGTAACGCCCCGCTCTTTTTTCTTCTCTTCGATGATGGCCTCAAACTTACTGTGGTCGGCACCAAGCACCACGTTGCTGTACATCTGGATAAAACGGCGGTAACTATCCCAGGCAAACCGCTCGTTCCCCGAGCTCTTGATCAACCCTTGAACCGTTTCATCATTCAAGCCCAGGTTCAAAATGGTGTCCATCATACCCGGCATCGACACCCGGGCGCCGGAACGGACCGAGACGAGCAAGGGATTGTTCACATCACCAAAACCCTTCCCCATGGCCGCTTCGACTTTTTTCATGTTTTCGCGGATCTCTTCCTCCAACCCGGCAGGCCATTGTCTATTGTTTTGATAATAGGCGGTGCAAACCTCGGTCGTAATGGTAAACCCAGCCGGCACAGGAATACCCAAATTGGTCATCTCGGCCAAGTTGGCCCCTTTGCCGCCGAGAAGGTTTCTCATCTCAGCAGTGCCGTCGGCGCGACCGTTGCCAAAAAAATAGACATTTTTCGACATGCTACTCCTCCATTCTTATGTATAAATTAACCATGAAATTCATGGTAGGTTGCTTCATCCAATATTCCTATTTTCCCCATTTTTTCCGGGAGTAATCCTGGGTTCTGATTTTGTTGCTACGTTAGCAGCTTCATTTGTTTTGGAGCTTTGGCAGCGCACCTGCTTGTCCCCGTTCATGGCCTAGTCACCGGTTTTTTGAAAAAGATCCACTAAGTAATATACTGTATTCTTACAAAAAAGTCTAGTCTTTTGCTAATTTCTCTCCGTATTGTAATAAAACGGCTTCCACTGTGTTTTTCATCAACATGGCAATGGTCATTGGTCCGACGCCGCCGGGGACCGGGGTAATGGCCCCCGCTACCTCCTGAGCAGACGAAAAATCGACATCACCGACGACTTTTCCGGAAGGCAAGCGGTTAACCCCCACATCAATCACCACCGCGCCGGGTTTCACCATTGTTCCGTCGATCAAACCGGCTTTCCCCACGGCCACCACCAGGATATCGGCGCGCCGGGTCACCGTGACCAAGTCCGGTGTCCGCGAGTGGCAGACGGTAACTGTCCCGTGCTCTTGCAGCAGGAGATGGAAGACGGGCTTGCCCACGATATTGCTCCGCCCGACCACCACGCATTCCCGGCCTTTGACCTCAACCCTGCTGGCTTTGATTAACTCCATAATTCCCGCGGGGGTACAGGGCCGGATTCCGGGTTCCCCCCGGAGCAAACGTCCCAGATTAACCGGGTGAAAACCATCCACATCTTTCTCCGGTTTAATCCGGTCCGTGATCTCTTTCTCCCTTAGCGGAGCGGGCAGCGGGAGCTGAACCAGAATGCCATGGACATGCGGATCCGCATTTAGCCGGTCGATGAGAGTCTCCAGTTCCTCCTGGGTCGTGGTGGCCGGTAAACGGTAGACTTCGGATTTAATCCCCAGTTCTTGGCAGCTCTTTTCCTTGTTGCGCACATAAATCTGGGAAGCCGGGTCGTCACCGACCAACACCACGGCCAGACCGGGAACAATGCCGGCAGCAGCCAATTTTTCCACTTCTCCTTTAACTTGCTGCTTAACCTCATTCGCCAGCGCTTTTCCGTCGATGATCTTGGCGCTCAAAAAATCGCCTCCTTAGCCTTCTTAGACTTAAAAGAGCCCGACAATCCTCCCATCGGGTAGCAGATCAACCTTCTGCGCAGCCGGAGTCTTCGGCAAGCCGGGCATGGTCAGGATGTTACCGGCCAAAACGACGATAAAACCGGCTCCGGTCGAAAGTTTAAGGTCCCGCACCGTCAATTCCCACCCTTGGGGGGCTCCTTTCAGTCTTGGGTTATCGGAAAGAGACATCTGGGTCTTCGCCATACAAACCGGAAGGTGGTCAAAGCCCAGCTCTTTAATCTCCGCCATCGCTTTCCGGGCTTCCGGGGTATAGTTCACTCCGTCGGCCCCGTAAACCTTGGTGGCCAAGAGCTTAATTTTCTCTTCCAGCGGCGTGTCGCTCCCGTAGAGTGGAGCAAAGCGATTTTCCACATTCTCCAACGTAGCCAACACCTGCTGGGCCAGTGCGATTCCACCCGCCCCACCGTGGGCCACCACTTCGGAGACGGCTGCCGGAACCCCTTGCCCGCGGCAGTAATCCAGGACCACCGCCAGTTCCTGCGGATCATCGGTAGGAAACTTATTCAGCGCCACCACTACGGGTAAGCCGAAAACGTCGCGCAGATTGGAAAGGTGTTTCGCCAGATTGCCGACCCCCCGCTCAACGGCGGCCGGATCGGGCACGGTAATCTGTTCCATTGCGACCCCACCGTGGTTTTTCAGGGCCCGCACGGAAGCAACCAGTACCGCCACCGCCGGTTTCAACCCGTACCTTGGGGCCACCAGATCAAAAAATTTCTCCGCCCCCAGGTCGGAAGCGAAACCGCCCTCGGTGACCACATAATCGGCCAGCTTGAGAGCGAGCTTCGTCGCCAGAATACTGTTGTTCCCGTGGGCAATGTTGGCAAAGGGGCCGCCGTGGATAAAAGCCGGTTGTCCTTCCAAGGTCTGGACCAGGTTGGGTTTTATGGCTTCCTTGAGGAGCACCGCCAAGGCACCCACCACGCCCAGATCCCGGACAAAGACCGGTGTCTTTTGGTAGGTATAGGCCACCAGGATCGACCCCAGACGCTGCTTAAGATCGTTTAGATCGGTAGCAAGACAGAGAATCGCCATGATCTCCGAGGCCGCCGTAATTTCGAAGCCGCTTTCCCGCATGACTCCGTTGCTTTTGTCCCCCACACCCACGATAACTTGACGAAGCTGGCGGTCGGAGATGTCCAACACCCGTTTCCATAACACCCGTTTGGGATCGATCCCCAATTCGTTACCGTGGTGAAGATGGTTTTCAATAACCGCGGCCAACAGGTTATGGGCGGCCGTGACTGCATGGAGATCCCCGGTGAAATGCAAGTTAATCTCGTCCATCGGTAAAACCTGCGCATAACCGCCACCGGCGGCGCCACCTTTTACCCCGAACGTCGGGCCGAGGGATGGCTCCCGCAAAGCAACAGCTGCTTTTTTCCCCAGACGCCCCAAGGCTTGGGTCAATCCCACCGCGGTACAGGTTTTCCCCTCCCCGGCCGGCGTCGGGGTGATTGCCGTAACGTAAATCAATTTTCCGTCCGGAATGCTACCTCTTTTCTCAAGTGCCGTCAAAGCCACTTTCGCTTTATAATGACCGTAGGGTTCGTATTCCTCCTCACCCAAACCAAGCTCCGCCGCCACCGTACTAATCCGGCGCATCTTGGCTTGCTGGGCAATCTCAATATCACTTAACATCCTATTCCTCCTCTTTCCTTAAGCTGAATACGGTTCGGGAAGACCGGCGACTCCTTCTCCTTTCCCACCCCAAAGGCGCTCAATTACCGCACCAACCACCAACGGATCCCCGGAGGTATAGAACCATTCTTTTCCCGCCCGTTGGTTTGGCGTGAGGAGATTGTTTTCCGCCAGAACCCGCTTGGTTTGCTTCGCCACCGGTGTTCCGGTGTCAATGACCTGGACCCCGGGAGCCACTAGTTTCTCCACCAGCGGCCGGAGAAAAGGATAATGGGTACAGCCCAAGACCACCACGTCAACCCCCTTCTCCAGGAGCGGCGCCAGGTACTTTTGGAGCAACATTTCCGTACTCGGCGCGCTGACCGCTCCCTTTTCCACCGCTTCCACCAGCCCGGGACAGGCCTGGTTTACCACGGTAACACCACTCCCATATTTCTCGACAAGAAAAGTAAAACGATCACCGGAAAGCGTCAGCCCGGTCGCCAAAACACCAATCTTCTTGTTTTTTGTAAATAAGGCCGCCTGCTTAACCGCCGGTTCCACCCCGACGAAGGGGACCGTAAATTCGGCACGCAGCTGTTGAAGGGCAGCCACCGAAGCAGTATTACAAGCCACAACAATCAATTTGACGCCCTGCGCCAACAGGAACGCGGTGATTTTCCGGGCCCGCTCCTGGATCTGGGCCGGGGTCTTCTCGCCATAAGGGCAAAACTTCGAATCGGCAACGTAGATCAGATCCTCCTGCGGTAACAGCCGTCGCACCTCTTTCATGATGGAAAGCCCGCCCACCCCGGAGTCAAAAAGACCAATCGGATCCTGGGCTGCCAAATCGTCATCACCTTCTTACCGAAATCCTATTTTCCCTCTCCCATTATACCTTAAACCTTAATCTGGTCAAACTACTTTACCATAATGTTCCGCCGCGCCCTCCGGACCGTCTAAGTCAACCGGTTGTTTAAAATTACTCCGGTTTTTACACGAATAAAACCTGCCTTACGCAGGTTTAACGGTGGAGATAGTCCTCTGCTTCCTTTGCCGTGCGCTCATGATGGCATTCGACGCAAACCGCACCTTCATCGTAGAGATAACAATTGGGCGGATTGATCTGTACTTTTTTCCCACAAAAAACACAAACCCAAATATCCATTGCCGGACTCCCCCCAACTTCTTTCCTCTCTAACCATGAGCCCTGAGGAAAAAAGTCAATGATCACATCTTAATTCGCGGCGGAGAAAAGGAATCCTTTCGCCATGGTAAATTTATCTTCGGCAGCACTGTTTTTTTCTCCATAAAAGCATAGAGGAAGAGGGCCGCCACGCAAAGGAGAAGGATGACAAAGGAAAAGATATAGATGTTAACCGGAGCTGCTTCATAGAGTTGTCCCGAATAGAAACCGGCCAGGGCACTCAAGACCGAAGTCAAGGTATTGTTCAAACCGTAAAGCCCCGCCCGTTCTTTCCCCTCAGTGATGTCGGCAAACAGGGTATCAACCAACGGGCGGAACAGTCCGAACCCCAAACTATAACAGATAATGGCGACGACGACCGGCCAGAACCTCCCGGGTGGACTCCAGAGCAAAAAGGCTTGGGAAACAAGTTGAAAAACCAATCCGAGCAGGAGAGGAAAGAGCATATGGTGTAAACGGGGGAGCAAAATAACAAGCACCAGTAACATGGTAACAGCGTTCACCACGCCCAAAAGTGAAACCAAAGCTTCGTTCAGGTCTAATTTCTCCGTCAGGTAAGGAACAAAATACATGCTGTTAATCGTTCCAATAGGTAAATAGACATTAAACAGAATAACCAGCATCATCCCGACCAAAACTGCCGGTCTCTGCTTTAGGTAGCTGAAGGTATTCCCAAACAAATTCAACCGGAACCCGATAAACTGTTTTTTCTCTTGGGCCGCACGTAAAATCTCCTGTCCGATCCGGGTTTCCACATAATAGTAGTTCCGCCCGAAGAACATTACCGTCATGCTGATGGTCGCCAAAAGCAAGAGAATCCGTTCCGCCGGGATAATCCCCAGCCGGTCGACGAGCACGCCGGCCAAAGGAACAAAGGTGCCGGAAAGGATACCGATAATGTTGCTTATGGTAAAGGCCGCCTTCCGTTCTTCATCATTGGCGTCTTCAACCATCATCAGCGTGGAAGAAACATTGACAATACGCGCCACATTGTTAAAGACCGAAGCTAAAACAAAATGCCAAAATTGGGTGGCAAAAAAGTAAATCATGAGGGAGAAGGGCCAAGCAATCAGATCAAAGATCAAAGTAGTGCGCTTTCGCCCCAAAAAATCCGTAATCGCACCGCTGAACACGGAAAAGAAGGCGCCGGAAACAAAACCGATGGCGATCAGGTAACCAATCTGCTGATCAGTAACTCCCCGCGCCTTCATGTAAAGGCTCAAATAAAAGTTGAACAAGGCAAAGGGAACATTCCATAAAGGAAGAAATATAACGGTAACACGTGCGTTCCCCTTTAAAATCAGAAAGGAATCTACCAGCGCCCGATAAAAAGGTCTTTTCCCCATCACGCGACCACCCTTAAACCTTCGCTCATGATCTTTTCGGACACTTGGTTACTTACATGACAAATACCCTCTTTGAGCAGTCCGTTTTCTGTTTTTACCAACTGGAACCCGGTCTCCTTTCATTGACTTTCAAGGTGTTAAGAAATAAAATAAAACCATCAAGTCCATACAATATTAGCTGATTTTGGTAAAGAAAGGAAGGAAAAATGCAACGCTTAACTTCCACCCGTTTTTATGGCGTCTTACTGTTGCTGGTAATCGTCGCCGTCATTACTTTAATCGTAGCCGCGTATGAAGACGCGACCCCCACGACAATGGACCGGTATCAGAAGGCACTTGATCTTTACTACCAAGGTGAATTTTACCAAAGCCTTGACCTAATGGCAACAGTCGTTCGGGCCAATCCGGCGGATGAAGGAATCCGTTTTGACTTAACCTATCTCCTGCGGGAGGCCGGCCGGTTCGACGAAGCCATCAGCCACCTCACCCATCTGGTAAACACCAACCCAAACCAAACGGCGTACTGGAATGCGTTGCTGGCTACCACCTATCTGGCCGGGAACTATTACCAGGTATTGGCGATCAAACCGCCGGAAGCTTCGGCCGAATCCGCCTTCTGGAAAGGGTTGGCCGCCTATGAACTTGGTGTTTATGTTCTGGCTAAGGACCATTTGCAACAAGTCATAACGCTTTCGCCCTTTCACCCATTGGCCTACTACTTTTTGGGCATGATTAACTTGGCGGAGGAAGATTTCGCCAAGGCCAAGACCAACTTGACACAAGCCTTAACCCAAGACCCCAACCTCTTTGTGGCCCTCTATGAGCTGGCCCGCGCCGATTTGGGGTTGGGCAATTACAAAGCAGCATACAACCGTTTGAAACAAGCGGAAAGGGTGGCGCCGGGGAATCCCCAAATCCAAGCGGAGTTGCAAAATCTGGTGGCCGCCCATCCGCAGCTGGTGGTTGAAGAGGAAAAGGAAGCCGCCACTCACCGGAAAACCGCCGCCGCCCCCCGCGCCGTGCCCTTGGCGGGAGATCCAACCGGCATGACCACCGTCCGGATCGGCCTGGCCGAACAAGTGCATACCCTTTGGGCAAAAACCGGCGGCCCCTTCCGTCTGACCGCCGCCTCCGGTACCGAAATGCTCACCGGCGCCCCCCAGACCATTTTAAGGTTTTCCTTTAGCCCGCAAGGCCGGATTCAGGTCTATAATGACCGGGATCACCTTCTCCTTGAAAGCGCGGAGCCGGTTAACCTTTCCTACACTGACCCTGGTGCCACCACGCTTCTGTTTCAGATGGAATATGGGCGCGGTTACTTCTGGGCGGGCGAAGCAACCCGGGCGTACCGCGGAACAATTCAACTCCTCCCCTTCTCGGCGGGGATGACCATCGTCAACCAGCTTACCATGGAGGAATATCTGTATGCCGTCGTTCCTTCCGAGATGCCTTCCTCCTGGCCCGCGGCAGCCCTGCAAGCTCAAGCGATTGCCGCCCGAACTTACGCCTACGCCAACCTTGGCCGTTACAAGCAACGCGGTTTTGACCTGTTAGGCTCCGTGGCTTCCCAAGCCTACAACGGCGTGACCAGCGAAAACGCCGCGGTACGGCAGGCAGTAGACGCCACCCGGGGGCAGATCTTGACTTTTAACAACAAACCGATCTCGGCTTTTTACTCCGCTAACTCCGGCGGGTATTCGGCCGTGCCGCCGGTCACTTGGAATTTTTACCCGCCCTACTTACAGGCCGTACCGGACAAGCTGGTGGAAGCCCACAATGGGCTCCTCTCGCCGGCCAAGTTGGCCGACTGGGTGGCGACCCGGATTCCTTCCTATTCGTCCAACCCGAAATATAGCGCCCGGAGCGCTTACCGGTGGCGGGTGATCGTTCCCCGCAGCGAAATTGAACATCGCCTGCAGAAGAGGGCCAAGATCGGCCAGATCACCGGGATCATCACCGTCGGCCGGGCGGCCTGCGGTCGGGTGGAACATGTGCTGATTTTAGGAACCGAAGGGCAACTCAGGATCAGCGGTGATGCGATCCGATCCAGCTTAGGCGGGCTAAGAAGCAACCTGTTTATCGTCGAGCCAAAATTGGGCCCCGACGGGCTCCCCGCCTTCTTTATCTTCACCGGTGCCGGGTTCGGCCACGGGGTAGGCATGGACCAAAGCGGCGCCGCGGGGATGGCCGCCGACGGCTATTCCGCCCAAGATATCCTTGGCCATTATTATCCCGGAACCACCATCACCAAGCTCTACTGATAACCGTTGATCTTCTGGAATTACAATGCCAAAAGAAAAAGACCCTTCTATGTGAGGGTCTTTTTGGTTTGAGCAATTCCTACCGGACGGGCAAACCAAGATTAACCCCAAACGCTACCGTACTTTCCCCTTCGGGGTAAAAACGGTATTCGGAACCGATCGTGAAACAGAAACGGTTAGCCTCGCCAAAATAAAACCTTAGGCCGGTCTCAAACCCGAAGTAAAAGCCGAGGTCCAGGTAATCACCGGTGCCCTCGTTCATTCCATAGACACCGTATACTCCCCCACCCAGTAAAACATACCAACCAAGAAACTCCGTCGGCGGAAAAATATCGCCTTCCCACGCCAATTCCCCGCCGGCTTCAGCCCGCCAGAGCTCCGAAGAAACCCCCAACCGCAGCTTTAATCCGGTAAAGGAAGTGAAAGGATGGCCCTCTTCCGAACCGATCTTCAGCATAAAATAGGGCTCTTCGACCGTGGAATCCATGGTGACCGCCAGTCCGTACATGGACCGGTGTTGTTTGGAGAGGCGTTGATACAGGGTGTTGCACTGTCGATACCAGTAGTAGCGTTCGGAAACATTCGCCTCGGCCCCGCGCCGGAGCGCCTGTTCCAGATAAAACATGGCGGTCTTCCGCTCTCCCTTTTGGTGGTATACCCGCCCGAAAGCATAGTAAATCCAACCGTCCCCCGTGGGGTCTTCCTTTAACGCCTCCGCTTGTTGTAAGAGCGCCAAAGCCTCCGCGGTCCGTTCGGTACCGAGCTCCGTCAAACAGTATCCTTTCACGGCGTAGCCGGTGGCATATTCGGGAAGGAGTTCAATACTGGCTTCGGCCAAGACCAGATAATAGCTGATATTACCGCCCCGCAAGCGGAACTGGTTAAAAAGCTGGTCATAGCTTTCCGCCAAGCGCTGGCGGCCGTCGGCCACCCATTCCGGTGCCAATCCCGCCTCTTCGGCTTTGCGCAATGCTTTCCCCAGCGCGTCAACGGCGGGACCATGCCGCCCGTTACGCTGGTATGCCCAACCCAACAGGTATTCCGTCCACCCCGGTTCCACCGGTGCTTCTTCCAGAGCTACTGCCTTTTCCAAAACTTCAAGGGCCCGCCGGGGCGCTTTTTCCGTCATTAGATAAGAGTACCCTAAAACTACATAAGCGTAAGCATAATCCGGAACGAAGGTAATAACCCCTTCCAGAAAATCGATGGCCTCGTCATACTCCCCGTTCACCAGGAAGGTTTCGATCTTCCCTTCGTAACAATAGCGCAAAAGGCGAAGACAATCGGTTTTCCAATCGGGAGAGGAAAGCACCGCAGACTGTTGTGCGCTGGCCACTGCCCGTTCTAAAGCTTCCTGCGCTTTATCTTTGTCCCCCGTTTCCCAATAGGCCCAACCCAGCAGATAATTAGTCCAGCCATCCCCATACGGTCGTTCGGCCAAGGCCAATGCGGCTAAAAGAGAGTTCAACGCCTCCGCGGCCCGTACCGGTTTGCTTTTCAGAAGGGAATAACCCTTGGCCGTATAGGCAAAAGCGGGGTTAAATTTGTCAATCACTTGCTGACTAAGATTTATAGCCCGGGTATAGTCCTGTTCCGCCCAGCACGCCTCGATCTCCTCCCGGTACAATTCCAGGCACATCCGGACCGCCTGGTTGAACCAATCCTCCGGTGACCGTCTGATGCCGACGGCTTGGTGGCGCAGGGCCGCCTTCTCCAGCGCCGAGCGGGCTTCGAGCCGACGCCCCCGGTTGGCATAGATCCGGCCCAATAAATAATGGGCAAAACCGTCACCCCATGGATCCTCGGCTAAAGCCACCGCCTTTTCTAAAGCAAGAAGCGCTTGTTCCTCGTTGGCCGGTTTGATCCGCAGATAAGTATAGCCCAGCGCGGCATGGGCAAAGGCAAAAGCGGGAAACTTGGCCAGCGCTTCCTGGCAAAGGGAATGGGCTTTCAGGTACTCGCCGCTACTCAACGCCTGTTCGATGCGGTCTTTATAGGTCTGCTCCTCGCGCCCCGCAAAACCTCCCCCCAGGTTATCGCCGCTGTCCACCGGTGCGGAGTGTCCCCCAAGCCCCTCCCCCGGTCGTCCCGGCAGGGTGGCCCCGGGGTCGGAAAAGATACCGCCACCGGGCGGAACCATAGTCTGCAGCAGCTGCATAACCCCCTCGTCCTTCGACAACTCGATCGAAGCAGCCGCCACAATCTTCCCGGTTGATGTGGTAATCACGCGGGCGTTCACCCGGACAGTCGTCGCCAACTGGGAAAGGGTTCCGGAGACCACCGCCGAAACACCAAGGAGCTTCCCTAGTTCCTGCGCCGAGGATGAATCGACGAAACCGGCCGCGCTTAATTTTAGCTCATCAAGGACTTTATTGAGCAGCTGGCGCTCGATGACCTCAAAACGCCGGGTTAAAAACAAGCGCGTCGTTAATTCTTCGGCAACAAACCGCCCCAACCCGGTTACATTTCCCCCCAGATCGGGAAAGTCCAGGACGGCAATGCGCATCTTCTCCGTCCCCCCCCGGCGAACCGGTGTTTTCATCCATGAGTTCAACAATACGGGCCGCCAGCAGATCAAGGCTCCGGTCTAGGTCAGCCTGGGCCAAGCATGGAAAGTTGTTAAGCAACAAAAAGGTGAACGACACGACAATAACGAGAAAATATCGGCTTACTCTTTTCATCGAAAGCATCCTTTACTCTAGTTCAAATTCTTAGTTAAGTCGTTTGGCAAGTTCGGTAGCGAGTTTTGGTAACTCGTCCCGCCAGTTCGCCGCCGTGGCGCCCCGGGCAAAAGTATAGGTGAAAGGTTTGACTTCCTTATTAACACGGCCGGTGGGAATCTGAAGCCTTTTCGCGGAGACTTCAATGCGGACCCGGTTGCGCACCTCAAAGGAATGAATTGCCCCGATGACCACTTCGTCCACACCGAGGATCCGGCCAAGATCCAGGGCTAATTTTTCGTCCAATTCACCGCCTAAGGCGGCGGCTTGTTCGGTCAGGACCGCTTGCGTCCTGGTGTAATCCAACATCACATATTTACCATTGGCAGCCGCTTGCATTTGCTGTTGTAACTCCCGGGCTAGAAGCTCCTCAACCCCGGCGGTGGATGTATGATTGATAAAGAACAAAACGGTTCTGAGCGGTAGATTCTGGTCCGCGTTGGCCTTCGCCCGGCGGTAATGGTCGGCAAACTCGCTTATTTCCGGGGCCAATAAATAAGCCCGTTCGTACTCCTGTAAGGCTTCCGGCCAGCGGTTAACCGCTTCATAGCTTAAGCCCCGCCGGTAGTGTACCCAGGCCAGTTCCTGGGCTAACTGGTTCAGTTTCTGGCGCGCTTCGGTCGAGGCCGGGATGTACTGTAAAGCTTGGCGGTAGTATGCCTCGGCCGCTTCCAATTTCTTTTCCTTCCAGGCCTCGTCGCCCAAGCGCAAATACATTGTCCCCGCCTTTTCCTTCGCCTCCGCCAGTTTTGCGGCCACATCCTTATAATCCGGGTTCAGTTCCCAAGCTTTGGTATACGCCTGAACTGCGCCCGGCCAGTCGCCGGCCGCCGCCAATTTCTCCCCTTCGTGGTATAGTTTCCCGGCCTTCCCGTTGATAATCGCGGTACGGATCAGACAAACCGCCCCGACCACAACCGCCGTGGCCACGCCAATCTTGATTACCATTTCCCCGGTGTCCGATCGTGTGTTCGCCGCGGCGACCGGGAAAGAATTAAACACCAACAAAAAGACCAGCGTCAGACAGGTTATTTTCATTATCCCTCTCATCATCACCGTTGGTTCCCTTGACGAACCAACTCCCCCCTTCCTCCAGCCCGTTAGTCGATGACAAAAGCCACGGCCCCGTTCTTGATTACCTCGGGATTCAGTCGCCGGAACTGACGCGTCGCTTCCACCCCGAGAACCAAATCGGTCCGTTCACCTTCCGCGGGAACCGCACTGTCCGCCGTTAAGACCAGTGGGTTTGTCCCAAGACGGGGCAGGTTACGGGCTAAATCAACCGAACGGGCGTAAGCCACGATGGTGGTAAAGCCCGGCCGTGCCATGTTGACCATGGTGGCCGCGTAGAGAAGATTCCCTTCGTAGTCAAAAACTTGCGGGTAAAGGGCAGGTTTTATTCCCAAATTACGGGCATCAATGATTACCCCGGTATAAGGCGCAGAAACCCCGGTCGCGGGATACTCATAAAACGCCGGGGAAGAAGGACTGATCCTCTCCGCAATTTCCGGGCGGTTCAGCAAGGAGGTGAGTCCGGCTTGTCCGCCCAAGGGTAACTCAATCGTGAGTTCAATCGTGCCGTCCAATAGTTGGTTGACATTGATGATCCGTGCCCCCTGGACAAAACCTTCAACCACAACCCTGATCTCGTCACTTTGCATCACATAATTTCGAACGTAGGTCTCACTGTTCACCCGGACCCCGTTCAATACTTCCGCCGCATTACGGTAGGCATCGGCCTTTGCCGCCCCCCGGGCCATCAATCGGGCCTGCGGTCCGGAGACTCCCTTTGGTGGAGCCCCATAACCGACCACATAGATCAGGCCGTTACCCCAGTCAATCCGGCCCAGGCCAACCTCTTCAATC
The DNA here is from genome assembly GCF_013664685.1 of Capillibacterium thermochitinicola. Taxonomy (NCBI): domain Bacteria; kingdom Bacillati; phylum Bacillota; genus Capillibacterium; species Capillibacterium thermochitinicola. The sequence goes on along the minus strand of NZ_JAAKDE010000008.1, from coordinate 11,484 downwards.
ATTCCTTCGTCCTGTCCGCGGGCCAGGGAAGTCATAACCAGAAAGAGCAGGCAAAGCAAGGCCAATAAGGAGTATTTTCTCTTACGCGTGGCAACCACCCCCTGTTTCAATTTATGGCTTCCAACCACCGTGAAAGATCAGTTTGATCAAAAATTGAGAAACACCGGTAATCTCTATATCCATCCCCCGCCCACCGGCCAGCTGGTCGGCAAGCTGTGGTGCGGTAAGCGTTGTTTCCACGGACAGCAGCGCCTTGTGCCCGGCATATTCCCGTAATTGCACCGCCTTCACCATCGGGGTCTCCTTTAACTGCTGCTGAAACTGCATTAGCTGTTGATAAGAAACGTTGTCGACAACCACCGTCAGGAGACGTGCTTCGGTGATTATTCCGGCCAGGTCGGTAAGGAGGGCGGGGAGTAAATTCTCGCCGGCGAGACGCATGGCTTTTTCCGCCGCCGCCGCGGCGGTCAGATCTACGGCGGTTTGTTGCCAGTTTTGAACCGCCAAGACTTCGCCGGTACCGGTTTTAACCACTTTCGTCTCCAAAAAAACCCGGCAGGAAACAAAGCCGTGGAAACGACCGAGTATTTCACCGAGGACCATTCCTTGAACCAATAGGTCGTGTTGTGCGCCACCCGCCTGCTGCCCGCCGGCGGTGACCACCTGGTATCCGGCCTGTCTCAGCCCATCGACCAGTTGGGTTTCCAAGCCAGCGGTTGCCAGGTCCCGGTTTATGGCCACCACCGAGACCAGCAAACGGGGGTCCCCCGCCAGCTTCAAATTGAGCCGGAGTTCCTGCAAATCTTCGATCATTCTCCCTCTTTTAATCCCAACCGTAAGCAGAACTTTACAGACATTCTGTTCCACCCAATAATCAATGATCTCATAACTTGATACATAACCGGCGGAGCGGAGGCGGATCGAATCCCTGATTAACTCATAATTCTCCACCTGGGTCTCGCTATAAACCAAAATACCGACCGCCTGTTCTACTGCCTGTTGTAAACCGTTCGCCACCGCGAGCTCACGAGCCTTGGCTATATCACCGGCGTTGAGCAAGGCTTCGCCCACAACCTGAAGCACAATCGTCTCCTCCTCGGCCAGTTCCGAAGCCACCGGAGAAACGGCTAGGAAGAGGAAAAAACAGAGCCAGATGAGGCGGAATTTCTTCATGGGCTAACCTCCAAAAGTGGAATACCAGAGAACACCGTTGCTGTTTATTTAACTAATTCCATTTCACGGAGAATTTTTCCTTTCTTTAAATCATTCTCTTTACCTTTTTTCTCTTTTCAACAGTTCGGAAGCGGTGAAAATCTTTGCAAAAAAGGCCTGAAAACCAAGCCCAATAAATAAAAAAGAAGACCCAAACGGGTCTTCTGCCGAGGGGACGGTAATCCCTATTGCACAGGGTAGTCGTCTCCTTCGATTTTTAGCTTATAACCGCGGTTTTTTGCCGAGTCCGCTTTGGGTACCCGCACTTCCAAGACACCATTCCGGTATTTCGCACTCGCCTGCTCGGCCTTGACTTCCACCGGCAACTGAATGGCCCGGTAGAAAGTGCCGTAGCGACGTTCTGTTAAATGGTACCCCCGTTCCTCCTTAGTTTCGTTCCGTTTCATTTCCCCTTTAAGGATAATCTGGTTATGATCCACGGTGATCTCCAGATCATCCCGGTTCATACCCGGCAGATCCGCTTCGAGAATGATCTCCTGATCGGTCTCCTTTAAATCAACCGAAGGCCCGAAACTGGCTCCGCGGAAAAACTCACCAAAACTGCGCGGAAGTAAATGGTTAAAGAACCGCTCACCCCAAAAATCATTGTTGATCGGACTGAGCCAATTACGACTTTCCAAACCAACACCTCCTTACTTTTGAGATTTAGTTTCCCCGCTTTTTCCACCCATATACTTCTATGCTTCTTCCATTTGCGCTGCTAAAACCGGTTCCCGGGATGGTTTGATTTTATTCCTTCAGCCTTAAAACAAATAAGAAAGAAGAACATAAAATGGTACCAGAGTGAAGATCGGCCGATAGAAAGGAGAATAGTGATGAGCACAACTACTGGATTTCATAATTTCTTCCCATTTTTGATCTTTTTAATCCTCATCCTCCTGGTGTTGGGTTCAGTTTACTATTAATACTACTTAAAAATATAGCCCCCGTCATCCGGGGGCGTTTTTGCATATCCTTACTTAGGCAGCTCTTTTCGAAAAATATATTGGGTCTTGGTTCGCTGGTAGCCAACGGCTTGATAAAATTGGTGGGCTCCCTCGCGCGTGATATTCGAAGCCAAAGTCACTTGGTCACAACCTTGATTTTTTGCCCATTCTTCGACGGCGTCCAAGAGCTTTCGCCCGATCCCCATCCGCCGGTAACTTTGGTCGATAACAAGCCCGGCAATCTCCACGGTCGTGTCTTTGTGCAAGGGGCGGTTTATAAAAGCATGAACCCAACCGGCCACCTTCCCACCGACTTCCGCCACCAAAACCTTATGGCCATCCCGTCGCAAGAGATCAAGCAGACGGGTTTTGATTTGCTCACCCTTCGCTTGATGCCCCAATTGCCAAGCCAGTTCGGTGAGGGATGAACAGTCTTCCAGGACGGCTTCTCTAACCACAGTTTGTTTTTGCATTGTGCTCGCTCCTCTGCCGTATTTTTTCGTCGTCCATTGCCCGCCAACGTCAATGTCTACAATTGTCCCGTTTCCAATTCAAAGTGTCAAGGCGAAAATTACTTCTTGCCTACCAACAGATCAAAAGCTACGGTAATGCTTTTTAGCCCGCTGTTGATGATCGCCCTGATCTTTTCCTGATCCGCATTCCAAGTTAAAGGAGTCATTTTGATCAAGTGTTCCAAGTTTTCCTCTTTAAGCACTACTTTATAATGAATCTGCTGTTCCTTAACGAGTTGAAAACTGTTGGCAAAAAGCTTTTTCACGCTGTCATTTTCGTATAACTCCCGGTCAGTCCCCTTGAAGAGAATTTCCCGGAGTTCAATAAGATAATTGGCGGTAGGCAGGATCTTCAGCAGTACGCCATGGTCCTTTAAAACCCGCTTGAATTCCCCATAATTCGCGGGCGAAAGAATGTTAAGGACAATATCAAACTGTTCGTTTTGGAGCGGTAACTTTGTCAAGTCCGCCACACACCAAATGAGATTAGGGTACGCTTTAGCGGCAGCCCGGATGCCCTCTTTCGAAAGGTCAATCCCCACTCCCCAGAGATCAGCAAACCTCTTTTCCTTTGCCTTTAAATCCTGACATATCCAGGCTAAATGTGAGCCTTCACCACAACCGGCATCCAAAATACTAGCCCTGGACCAATCTTCTTCCTCTCCGATTTCCCAGATCAGTTTACTGATGGCTTTCCGCATCGGATCAAAAAAGCCACTGTCGCTGATCACTTTGCGGGCCGCATACAACTGTTTATCATAACCGCCTTTTTCCTGTTTCAAAAGAAGATTAACATAACCTTGCCTCGCCAGGTCAAAATTGTGTCCTTTGGCACAATACAAACTATTTGACCTGCTCAAGGCAAGTTCTTGCTCACAGCTCGGGCAACGAAAGAGTCTGCTGTTCTTAAGAAGCAATTCTTTCATTAGGTCAATCTTTTTCTTCTCTTTACCAGTAGACATCTTAGTTGCAACCCCCTGCTCTGCTATTTTTCACGTCTTTTTCTTGTCAAAGACATGTCCCTTTTCGTCCGAACAACCTAACGTGCAAGGATAATGATCTAAAATTTCCATAATTTTCGATTAATGTATGTTCTTCGCTAAAAAAGTTTAAACTCCTGTTTTCTTTTGGCGCCGACGGCCTCCGACCATTTTCCCGGCCGCTCCGGGATCGTCTTTGTCCTTAAATCGTAACCATCCTTATGCTTGTGGGCTTTTGGGGTTTAACGCCAATTCCCATTTTAACTGTTCCTCTGGTGAACAGGTCAACAAAACGATATAATTAGGGAAGAAGGCATAAGATACGGGGTGTGACACAATGAGTAATAAACAGGAATTGGCCGCCCTTTTTAACCAGATTGGGACCCTTTTGGAAGTCAGAGGGGAAAATCCGTTCAAAGCAAGGGCCTATTACAAGGCGGCCCAAACCATCGAGAGTTTAGAGACGGATCTGGACGAGTTAATCCGTAATGGTCAATTAAAAGAGGTCCCCGGTTTTGGTCCGGCCATAACCCAAAAGATCCTCGAATGGAAAGAAACCGGGACAATTGGTTATTATGAAGAGCTGAAGAAAACCACCCCTTTGGGCCTGTTGGACCTGTTGCGCGTGCCCGGCCTTGGGCCCAAAAAAATAGCCGTTCTTGCTTCCACCCTGCAGATCACCGACCTGGAAATGCTGGAAGAAGCCTGCCGCGAAAACAAGTTGTTAACGGTTCCCGGGTTTGGCCCGAAAACTCAGGCCAAGATCGCTGCCGGACTGGAGTTTATCCGGGCTCACCAGGGCAGTTTTCTCTGGATGCAAGGGATGGAATGGGCTATAAAATTCCAAAACGCACTGGCCGCCCATCCGGCGGTCAGCCGCGTGGAAATCGCCGGAAGCCTACGCCGCTGTCTCCCGTTAAACAATCGTATTGACCTGGTGGCCGCGTCCACGAGCCCGTCCGAGGTGACGACTTTCTTTACCAGTTCCGAGTTGGAAAACAAACTGGAGTTATACGGTAAAATAGTAATCCAACAAACAGCGGAAGAAAGCACCATTACTTTCCAGCACGACTATAAAGTGCACCTGATCGTCGTTCCCCCGGAGGAGTTTCCATTTGCTCTTTGGTTCCACACCGGCAATGAAGGACATAAGCAGGCCCTGATCCAACGGGCAGCAGAGCTTGGTTATCAACTCCGGCCAGACGGCTTGAAAAAGGAAACAACCCGCGTCGTTTGTCAGAATGAAGCCGAACTCTACCAATACCTCGGCCTCGCCTATATCCCGGCGGAACTCCGGGAAAACTGCGGCGAACTGGAAGCGGCCGCGGCCAACCGCCTGCCGGCGCTGGTCGAACCCGAAGACATCCAAGGCTTGTTTCATGTGCACACCAAGAACAGTGACGGACTAAGTACGTTGCGGGAATTGGTGGAAGGCGCCATCAACCGTGGGTACCATTATCTCGGCATCGCCGACCATAGCCAAAGCGCCTACTATGCCCATGGCCTGACCAAAGAAGCCCTCCGCCGTCAGTGGGAGGAGATCGAACAATTGAACCGGGAGTATCCCCACTTTCGGATCTTCAAAGGAATCGAGTCCGATATTCTGCCCTCAGGAGAGCTGGACTACGATCCAGAAACTTTGGCCCAGTTCGATTTTGTCATCGGATCGATCCATAGCCATTTCCAGATGGGGGAAGCCGAAATGACGGAACGGATCCTAAAAGCAATGGACAATCCCTACCTCACCATGCTTGGCCACCCGTCCGGCCGGATTTTATTGTCCCGCCCCGCCTACCAGGTCAACCTGGAACCGATCATCGAAAAAGCCGCCGAAAAAGGGCTCATCATTGAATTTAACGCCAATCCCTTCCGGATGGATTTAGACTGGCGCTGGTGCCTACGGGCCAAACAACTCGGGGTCCCCATCGCCATCAATCCCGATGCCCACACCGTTGGGGAACTGGACCTTGCCCGCCTCAGCATTCCGGTGGCCCGCAAGGGTTGGTTGGAAAAGAGCGATGTTTTCAACACGAAAACAACCGCCGAGATTGCCGCTTATTTTTCCAAAAAGAGATAAATTTGGAATATATGTCCCCCAATTTTATATAAAAAGTTATATAATATAGCTGAAGATAAAAAGAGTTTAGTTCATTTAAGAAGAAGGAGAGATGAGCAGAGATGCAAAAACCCATTGAATTGGTGGTCAAAGGGAAAACCTTACGGGGTATGTACCACTACCCAGATGGCGACGGTATCTATCCGACCGTTATCCTTTTTCACGGTTTTACCGGAAATAAGCTGGAGCCCCACCGCATCTTTCTCAAACTATCCCGGCGCTTGACCGCCAGCGGACTGGCCGTGATTCGTTTTGACTTTTCCGGCTCCGGCGAAAGTGACGGCGATTTCGAGGAGATGACTTTCAGCAGCGAGGTTTTTGAAGCGCAGGAGATCTTAAAATTCGTCAGTTATTTGCCGACCACCGACGCGGAGCGCATTGGCTTAGTGGGCTTAAGCATGGGGGGCGCGGTTGCTTCGATTATTGCCGGGAATAACCCCTCAACCGTGAAAGCATTGGTCCTCTGGGCCGCCGCCGACATCGATACGATTATGGGAATTTACCGCCAACAAGAAAAAAAAGGTTATTTTCTCCGGAACGAGCATGGACAGATCGACATCGGCGGTTTGTGGCTGAACGAAAATTTCTACGCCGATTTAGGCAAGTGGAACACCTATGAAACACTGCAGGCCTACCAGGGTCCGGCCTTGATCTTACACGGAACCGGGGACGAAGTAGTACCACCAACGACCGCCGAACAATATCAAGCCGCCCTCGGGGGACGGGCGCGCCTGATCTACATCCCGGAAGCCGATCATACCTTCAACCGTCATGCTTGGGAGGAACAAGTGCTAACGGAAACAACCAAATTCTTAACGAATACGCTCTTTTAATCTTTTAGTTCAATTCCACCAAAGACAACCAAGGCATTAATGAGTAATTTGGGCTCGTCAGCCCCCGCTGTTCCTATTTCCTTTTTGCGTTGATCGTCAATTCCGCCGAAAAGCGGAACCCCTCTTATTTCTACACTCCACCCGGCGGGCAGGATTAGTTCAACCCCACCGAACACCGCCTGGACATTCAGAACATTTGTGCCACTCGCCATCTCCGAGCCCCGCAGGTCGAGGGTCACCCCCCCCAAACAATGCCGTCACATTTCCCCCGCGGTAACTGGGCGAGATAATCCGCCGCTCCATACCGCCAAAAATAACCACGTCATCGCTGGTAGTATTGGGTTTTGTCTCCGCCGCCCGCCGACTGGTGCCGCCAAAATTAAACAGCAAGATTACGCCGAACAAAATAAGAAGGAGCGGCCAAAATAAGCGCATTTGGCCATGGTCGATGAGCCCCAGTTTGCGCAATTGCAGAGCGCCACCTACAAAAAGAAGGATCAGGCTGAAAAGGTTGGTAAAACGGGAACTAACCAATTGGTGCAGGCCAATGACCACAAAAAGCAAGGGCCACCAAGTACCAAACGTCAGAACAAAAGAGGCAATCCCAAGGTTGTTCATGAGAAGGAGAAGACCAAAAAAAATCAGTAAAAAGGCTAAAAAAAAGTGGTTTTGGTTTTTGGGCGTACCGTTCATTGCCAAACCTTCTTTCCTGCAATATTATTAAAATTATTCCAGGCGTTTCCTCTTTTTCCTTTCTTCCGCCAACATTATTAACCAGCAACCGTCGCCGCAAAAAAAGTAGCGGCTAATCTTTACCGGCGGTCCGAAAGTACTGGCGAATTGGGTGTTGGAGTTTTAAATAGCCTTCCTCGAAAATCTGACGGTACCGCTCTTTGCTTTCCTCCCAAGGTGCTACCACTTGGCTTTCCGCTTCCAACTCGAGACCGGCCACGGCCTCCTCGGTGTTTTGGAAAAATCCGGCGCCAATGGCGGCCAGTAAAGCCGCCCCCAGTAAAGTGGCTTCCTCGACGGGAGGAATACGGATCGTACAACCGGAAACCGTAGCTTTAATCCGCATCCAAGTATGGTTCCGCGTCCCACCGCCGACTGCCACGAACTGTTCAATCTCATCATCTGTTACCTGCGCGGCAGCCCGGCGGATCGCTTCCATTTCATAAGCCGTCCCTTCCAGGATTGCCTTCAAAAGATCTGCTTTCCCGTGTTCGGCACTCAAGCCAATCAAAGCTCCCCTGACCTTTGGATCGGGCAACGGTGCTCCGCTTCCCGACAAGTAAGGATAATAAATAATCCCGGTGGGCTCCGGGCCCGTCGATGCCAGCAGGGTTTCGATCTCCCCGTAACTCAAAGGTTCATCCCCAAGCTGCCGGCGCAGCCATTCGAGGGAACCGCCGGACGCCGAAAGGCCACCGATCCAGACCATCTTCCCCGGAACGACATGGCAACCAAAGGAGAGGCGGGAATTATATTCTTTCTCCCCCAAAACCCGTTGGTCAAGGGTCCCAATGAGGGATTCCGCCGTCCCAATCGAGTCAAAGACGACCCCCGGTTTGATCGCCCCCACGGCCAAAGCGGCACAAAGGTGGTCATGGCCGGCCACGGCGACTTTAATCCCCGGCGGAAAACCGAGTTCGCCGCGGACTTCACCCAGGGGGGAACCACTCGCTTTCACCGGTGGAAAAAGGTCGGCCTTCAACCCGAAGGCGGCCAACCACTCCTTGTCCCATTCTTTTCGGTCAATCCGGTAGGCATAGGTGCGGGCCGCCAGCGTGTGATCAGTGCCGAACTTGCCGGTGAGACGGAAGGCAAGGTAGTCGGCGGCTGACAACCAGATCCCATCTTCCAACAGCGAGGGTTCCTGCTCTTTAAACCAGAGGATTTTGGCCAAACCATGTTTGAAGCTGGGATATAAACCGATACGCGAAAAGAGGGTGCGTACGTCCCCTTCCTGAGAGATACGTTCGTATTGTTTCATTGTCCGCCGGTCATACCAGGGAACAATCTCTGTTTTTGGTTTTCCCGTCCCTTTATCAACCAACAAACCGGCTTCTGCCATACTGGCAATGCCGATCGCCTGGACTTCTCCTGGTTTCGCCGGAGCAAGGACTTGCTTCAACATCCCGGCGAATTGCTGCCAAAGCTCCTCCGGATCGTAGGACAAACGGCCATCGGCGCTTTGGTGGGTGATCGTTGGCTGCTTTTCCAGGTGAAGCAACCGCCCCTTTGCATCGAAGAGCCCGACTTTACAATGGGTGGTTCCAATATCGATCCCAATCAGCTTCAACTTTTGCTCTTTTTCCATATTAAATTGCCCCCTTGTTCTTTAGCCTGCCGCTTTGCCGGACAAATCACCGTCTTTTTTTGGGGGTTTTTGTCGTATTTTTTCCCCTTGTAAACCCTGTTTTTGAGTGACTACCCTCGCTAATCCGCATCTTCAGTGTTGCATTGGCAAAAGAATTTTTCTTCAATTCGCCCAAACAAGCATTAAGATCTATTGCAATCTACCGATAATAGATGTAGATTTATTTTGACAAGACTAACGAAAAGGTGATGGTTTAAAAATGTTTCCTAGAAAATCCAAACATAACCCAGGCTCAACCTCCGGACAGAACACAACCGCTTTCACTGAATTCTATATGAGAATATTTCGCCGCTTTATCGATTATATGTGGCGTTTTACCATCCGGAACCGTTTGATTGCCTACTTTTTGATCCTCTCAATCCTAACTACTGTTTCGGTCGGTACAGTTTCTTACTTTATTGCCCGCCGTACAGTTACCAACAAAATTATCGAGTATTCGCTACAAAGTCTGGTTCAAGCCGGTACCACCTTGGATTTGCAGCTACAAAAATACGAAGATTTGAGAGTCCTGCTCCAAGTTGATCTTAATCTCCAAAAACGAATCAAAGATTTTTTTGACAACAACTCGACCGAGGCGAGATTATATATCCAAGATCTCTTCAATGATGTGCTTTCGTACGACAATACCGTCAATTATATTCTTTTAAGCGATCTCAACAGCGATTCCCTTGTCGGAATCGGAGTAAGCGACATACGGAGTATGCTTGCCAAAGTTAAAGCATCCCCTTTATACCAGGAAGCGCTGGCCTCCCCCGGTCAACTCTGTTGGGGTGTGGTCGATTCCAACTTAACAATGATCAACATTGTGAAAAGCCTCTCGGAAAACCGGCCACTTGCCGCTTTCGTTGTGATCTATAGCGGGGTTAACATTAGCAAGTTGATTAATAATGATCAGTATGCTGATCTGAACGAAAACCGTCCTTATTCCGTAATCGTGCAACAGAGCGGAGAAATTCTGGCTTCCCCTTATACCGATCAAGTGGGTGTCAACATCATCGATTTGCTGGCTTCGGATAAAATTACTAAAATTATTGAAGACCGCACCAATAAACGGGGATACTTTACCGACCGCTTAAACAAAAAGCCCACCCTGGTGACCTACAATCTAATAGGTTCCAAAGGTTGGTACGTTATTGGGCTCGCCCAACACAATTATCTTTTCCGCGAGCTCTATTACCAGGGATTATTAAACTTAATCATTATTATACTCGTTGCTTTAATCGCCATCTCCTTCTCCTACGGCGTCTCGCTAAGCATCTCCCTTCCCCTGGAAAAAGTGATCGCCGCAATGGAAAAGGCCAAAAACGGTGACCTAACGGCAAAAGTGAATATTGAGACCCAGGACGAACTGCAGGAACTCGGGAACAGCTTTAATATGATGGCGACCCAAATCGGTCAGTTGGTCAAAGATACACAAGAAGCAGTCGATTCCATCTCCAAACACAGTTGGGCGCTGGAATCCAGTTCGATTCAGTCGGCCCAATCAGCTGAATCGGTGGCAAATGCCGCTGCGGAAATTACCAAAGGAACAATCGAGCAAACAAACGAAGCCGAAAAAACCGCCCGCCAAATGACTGTCTTAGCGGAAGAAATTGAAGTGGCCGCCACCAAATTCAAAGACGTTGAGCTTATTTCCAATCATACCAGAGATATTAGTATGCGTTCCAAGTCAATTATGGACGATTTGATCCAGAAGGCGAATGAAACGAACCAGATTACCGCCACCATTAACAATGATATCACCGAACTTAACAAGCGTTCCGAGGAGATTAGGGATGTGACCAACTTAATCTCCGAAATTGCCGAGCAAACAAACCTCCTGGCTTTAAATGCGGCCATTGAAGCTGCCCGCGCCCACGAGTTAGGTTCCGGGTTTGCCGTGGTTGCCGATGAAGTCACAAAACTGGCCCACCGGACCGATACCGCCGCGAAAGTCATCCGGAATCTTTTGAAGGGAATTCAGGACAAAGCGATCAACTCCTCCGCCAATGTGGCGAAGGCCCATGGCATCGTCCTTGAACAGCTTAACGTCGTTTCCCAAACCCAAGCAACCTTTGATGAAATTATTAAAGGGATGGAATTAATCGTCTCGCGCATTGCCGACGTGAATAACCACGTCCGGAGAATTAACGAAGTCAAAGACGAGACCACCCAATCAGTCTTAAATATCAGCGCCATTTCCGAGGAATCGGCCGCCTCCTCCGAACAGGTAGCCGCTTCCATCGAAGAGCAGGCCGCCATCGCCGAACACGTTAAAGAAATGGCCAATGAATTACACGCGATGGCCGATAAATTGGTCCAGGCCATCTCCAAATTCACCATCTAAAACTAATTTGGTGATAACCACCGTTCAGCGAAGAAGCCTCCGGACATCATCCGGAGGCTTTTCATGTTACTCAATTTAACTGTCTTCATTCGATATTTTCTTGATAATACCTTTTTTCTTTTAAAATTTATTTTAATTTAGAACTTACTACAGTAGACGCGAAATACGGTTCATCTCG